>JBBSVG010000036.1:0-9917 GCA_038233775.1 Bacteroidota bacterium
CATTGAAAACCTTGCCACCGAAAGACGGAATTTCCTACTACCCGAGCGGGCGTGGCGCGAAGATATCCGGCCGGCAGAGCCCGCCCGGTGACGCCTACCGAGCGGATCTACAATGCCGATCTCTGATGCAGACTGCGAGGGCCGGCCCTTAAGCACTGCGACGAGTTTCTCCGGCCGTCTGGTTGACGCGAGCCAGTAGGGCGTACGGTCTGTTTCGTCGGTGATGTCGATCTTGACCACCGGACCGACGACGACGAACTGCCAGTCGGGTCGCCGCGCCGCCACGTCGCGGAGCAACTCGATATCCATCCGTTCGTCGACCACGCCGACGAAACCGAGGCGCGGGTGCGGCAGGCCGACCATGTCGCCCGGCTCGGGCTGCGGCTCGCGGGCTTGGGCGAAGTGGGGCACATCGACCGAACTCGGGAAGGCGTACACGCTCGGGTGCTTGCTGCGCTTGGCCTCGTAGAGCGAGATGCCGCCGGTGAAGACCAGATCGGCGCGGGTCATGAGCTGCGCCTCGCGCTCCAGCAACTCTGGCGGGGCGAACTTGAACGCCGAGAGTTCGTCCATGCAGTCGTGCACCGTCACGGCCGCGTCGATCCCACGGGAGAGCGGCTCCATCATCGGCGTGTAGTGCCAGAGAATCGGCCGCTCGATCTGGTGTCGAGCGACCAACTCATCGACCAACTGTCGGGTTGCGGCCTCGGCGGCGGCCGGGTCCATCGGCGGCAAGTGCGGTGTGCAGACCGTCACGCGCTCGGCGGTGACGTGCTCGGCCATGAACGGCGCACCATCGGTCCCGACCGGCTCCTCGATGAAGAACACACGGCGGCTCTGGGCCGCTCGGGTCATCAGGTGCTGCGGTCGCTGAACGACGAAATGCCAGCGCAAGTGGCAGAAACAGAGCAAGTCGCCAGGGGACATGGCTACGCCTTCGCAATGGTCGAGAGGTGAGAGGGAGCCGTTTCGGACGCACCGCGCCCGACGCTTACGCTTGTTCAACCCGCGTTCCACCCACGCAACCGGTTTAGCCGGGTTGTTTTCCCGGTTTAGGACGATTCGCCCGGCAAGTTTGCTCGCATCCGTGCGACCTCATCCCGCAGAATCGAGTGTCGTCTGACGCGAAACTGAACAGCTTCCGCCGGGATCGGGCCACAACAGCGACGCCGGTCGCGGCGCCCCGGAGAGCGACCACGACCGGTGTCGAGAATAAAAACCAGGCGGCGGAAGCGGGGCGCCCAGCCGATTACCGGCCCCGGACCTGCTTGGATGCCTGCGTCGCGGCGGTGGCCCAGGTCGGGTCTTTCGCCGCCGTCGCGAAGGCTGCCCGCGCCTCGGTCATGCGACGAAGCGCGGTCAGCGCCACGCCCTGCTCATAGGCAGCGGCGCCGTCGCCGTAGCCGGTGTTGCCCAACTCGCTCGCCTTCTGCGCGGCCAGCAGCGCCAGATCGGACTGCTTGACCCCGTTCAGCGCCCGAGCCAGCAGCAAGTGCGCCCGACCGTACGTTGGCGCAAGGGTGATCGCCTGCTGCAACAGCGGCAGCGCAGTCGCCGGCTGGTCCTGCTCGAGTGCACAGGCGGCCTCGTAGGTCCACGCCTTCGCCTGCTGCGGGTCGAGCGTGCGCGACCGGCTGAACGCCTGCGCGGCTTCCGGGAAGCGTCGGCCGCTGAACAGCGCCAGCCCGAGGCCGTAGGCGGCGTCGGCGTTGGTCGGGTCGAGCGTCGTGGCGCGACCGTAGGCGTCGGAGGCGAGACTGGGCTGACCGGCGGCGAGGTAGGCGTTGCCCAAGGCGAACGGGATCATGACCAGCTTCGAGTCCAACCCTTCGGCGGCCAGCAGCGCTTGGATCGCCTCGTCGCCGCGACCCAGCCGCCGCAGCGTCAGGCCGCGTTGATAATAGTAGGTGGCTCGGGGCGCCAGCGTCAGGGCCGAGTCGATGGCCGACAGGGCTTTCGTGTAGCGCGTCTCGCGGTACTCGGCCAGCGAGCGGGCGTAGGCGATCCGGGCGGAGCGGTCCTGCGCCGGCGTCGGGGTCGGACCAGCGGCGGCGACCGGCTTGGCGGTCGGTTTGGGCTCGCCAAGCACGATGGGCGCGCCAAGCACCCGGACGATGTCGGTCGAGTCGCGCACCATGAGCTGATAGAGATCGAAGTGGCGGCTGACGACGCCGGTCACGGTATAGGCCGTGCCCGGCGTGAGCCGCATCCCGTTGGCGGTCGTGTTGTTGTCCACCCGGATGAAGTTGGTCGAGACGCCATCGCGGACCGTGTAGTTCTGGAACCCGAGCACGCGTACCGTGTCGTCGAACCGAACCAGCGGCACCCGCACGAGCAGCCCCTCGAGGGCGGCGGCGTCGGCACCGCTCGGGTCGAGGGCGTCGAGCGAGATCCGCTTCGGCGCTGGCAGCGGGCGGTTGTGGGCGACGACGATGATCGTATCGACTGGATCGAACTCAAGCAGGTTGCTGTACAGCTTTAGGCTGCCGCGCACGATGATGTCATCGCCCTGCTGGATCGACCGGGCCTTGCGCGAGAAAACTGGGATGCCGGCCGTCGCGTCCTGCATATAGGACGGGCCGCCGAACTCTTGGCCGACCGTCACAATCCCGCGCACGATCACCTTCGTCCCGACCGGCAGCCGCCGCGCCTGATCGAGCGGCATCGGCTGCTCGAAGGTTCCGGTCGGCGGGGGCGTTGCGGTAGGCGTTGGGGTCTGGGCTGACGCGAAGTCGGCGAGGAGCAGCCCGGCAGCGGCGAGCCAGACGGTGGACAAAAATCGACGCTTCATCGGGCTCAAGGGAGACATGGCAATGGGGGTCGAAGGGCTGAGGGCGAGCGGTCGCTGGGGGACAACGCTTGACAACTCTCGCAAAAACAAAGGGTCCGTTGCTGCTGCGTCGGCTCGGCCGATGGGCAACCGCAGGATGGACGGCTCACAATACGAAATCCGCGCCGCTCTGAGTCAGGCAGCGATCTGTGCGGATTTGATAACGTTCTGACCGCTGTCTGGCGTGTGAAAGTAAAGCGAAACTGGGAACGATTGATCGAAAATAAAGGCGATGGCAGCGGCGTGACGATTATCGGTTGGCCCACTGCATCAGCGTCAACAGCTCGTCGTACATCGCCTCGGCTTCCTCGGGGCCGCGACTGACGGCGGCCGGGGCGCAGTGGCGCAGGTGGTTCCGCAGCAACTCGCGGCTGACCGCACGCAGCGCTTCCTGGACGCTGGCGATCTGCTGGATCGTGTCGGCGCAGTAGCGGTCGGCCTCGACCATCCGCTGGAGCCCGCGCACCTGCCCTTCGATTCGCTTCAACCGCTTCAGGTTGCGCGTCTTGACGTCAGGATCGACCGCTTCGGCCTTGCGACCGTCGGCGGCGGAGTCGTCATCGATTTCTTCTGTCTCGCTCATCGTTGTCTCCGAAAAAGCGGGCGGCGTCGGGGATAGACGCCGCCCGCCTGTTGAGGTCACATCCCCGGCATCATCCCGTGCATCATCCCGCCCATCTGGTGCATCATCTGGGTCGGACTGAGTCGCAGATAGGCCTGGACCGACACGGGCGCGTTGCCATAAGCGCCGTTCAACCCACTCGGCACGCGGTAGAGCGTCGCCTCGGCGCCGATCTCCAGCCGAATCCCGCCGACGCGGCCGACCTCTCGGGCCAGCCCGAGCGTGAACGCGCCGATCCCGTACTGCGTCTCATTCTGGGGCGCATCGGTCGCGCCACCCTGCGGTAGCGGGATGAAGTTAGCCGACGGCAGCACCAGATCTTGGGCGGATTTCTCGACGTACTCGGCGCGACCGTACACGGCGCCGATGGGCAGATCGAGGTCCGATTCGAGCAAGACCGACTGCGACAGCTTGCTACCATTCAGATGATCGTTGACGCCATAGACGGCGGCCGAGGTCCACGCGCCGTGTGCGCCGACGCGGCTGCTGTAGAGCAGCGACCCGGTCGTTCGGCGCTCGTCCACTTCCGGCTCGACCGATTCGGGGCTCTTGAGGAAGCCGTGCGAGACCTGCACCGCTGTTTGGGCGGTTGGGTTCACCGAGAAGCGGAACGCGTACGAGTCGAACTTCGGCCGGTCGAAGTTGTACCGGTTCTCGTCCGGTTCACGGCCGGTGAACAGCGACGCCTCGATCTGTGCAGGGCCGAGTTGGAACCCAGCCGTCGCCACGCCGAAGGTGATGTGGGTCGCGTCCTGCCAATGGTGGCCGAGCGAGGCGTTCGGGTTGTGCTGCGCCGAGATCCGGTGCATGAACGCCGGCGGCCCGAGCGCTGGCTCGCCCGGCAAGCCGAAGTAGAGGAATCCGCCGACTGCCGGTGCAAACCGGTGCGAGAGCGTGACCGACAGCTCGCTGAACAGGTCGTGCGGATGCTGCCGGTCGACGAGCGGTACGCCCTTGTTCGTCTCGCCGGTCTGAAACAGCAGTGGGTAGCCCTCGCCGCCGACCAACGGCGGGTCGAGTGAGATCATCCCGCGCAGCCCGAGTTGGGTGTCGTGGCCGAGCTTCGTGGACGCCATCGCCATGAACCAAGTCGGGAAATCGAGCGCATCGTCGCCCCGCTGATTGGCCTCGCGCCCGACGTTCTGCGCGCTGTACGAGGCGAAGACAGACCCGTGCAGCATGATCTCGAACGGTCCGGCTTGGTGCATCGCGCCGTACATCGGCGTCTCGTCGGGCTGCCAGCTTGTGCCCGATCCCTCGCGGGTCATGGGCACGGTCACGAGCACCGTGCTGGTCATCTCGCCGTGGCCCATCTCCATGTCGCCCATCATCCCCATCGGCGCGCCGGGCGCCGTCGGGAGGTCGGGCATTCCGGGCGCCGCGTGGCCGTCGTGGCGCATGGCGCCAGACGGATCGGGCATGATCGGCATGAGGCCGCCGGTCGTGTCGGGTCGCGCCGGGGCGTGAGGCATCCCCGGCATCCCCGGCATCATCATCGGGTGCGCGGTCGTGTCGGCCGGCATCCGATGCCCGTCGTGCTGCGCCAGCGCCGGCGTGGCGATCAGCGCGCCGACGACCGGCAGCCACTTCGTCAGGTGTCGCATGGGAAAATCTGGGTAAATGGACCGTGGATCACGCTGGCTGCGGCTTGAATCCGGCTTCCCGGATCGCCGCCTCGATCTGCTCACGGCCGACCGTGTCGGGGTCGAACCGGACCGTCGCTCGGCCGACCTCGACCGACTCGACCGTCACGCCAGCGACCGAACCGAGTTCCGCTTTCACCGCCCGGACGCAATGCCCGCACGACATGCCTGCGATCTGAACCGTCTCTGTGGTTTGCATGTTTTTGATTCCCTTTGTTTGGTTTGAGAGTGCTGCAGAGAATTGTGGATTTCTGATTGATGGAGCACCGGCACTCGCAACCTGTTGTCATCCTGAGTGCAACGAAGGATCTCACGGGGAACCCTGACCGATGTTCTCCGACTTCGGCGTGAGACCCTTCACTTCGTTCAGGGTGACAGGCAGCGGGGGGGTTGCGAAATTCGCTCGTGGGTGCCTTGCCGACTTCACTGCGTTCAGGGTGACAGGCAACGGCGACAAGCAACAGCGCCGAGCCGCCGTTTCATCAATCCTCGATCATCAATCCGAAATCGCCTTTCCATCGCTCATCGCTCCTCGCTCATCGCTTTCCCGCGTGCCAGCGGCGGAGGCGGAGCGAGTTGAGCACGACGCTCGTGCTGGACAGCGCCATTGCGGCCGAGGCGATCATCGGGTTGAGCAGCATCCCGGTGAACGGATACAGCAGCCCCATCGCGACCGGAATGCCGATCAGGTTGTAGCCGAACGCCCAGGCCAAGTTCTGCCGGATCGTTCGCATCGTTTGGCGCGACAGATCGACGGCGTCGGCGGCGGACTGGAGGTCGCCTTTGACAAGCGTGATCCCGGCCGCCTCCATCGCGACATCGGTGCCGGTGCCCATCGCGATCCCGACATCGGCCGCCGCCAGCGCGGGCGCGTCGTTGATCCCGTCGCCGACCATCGCGACGATGCGGCCTTCGCCGCGCAACCGGGTAATCTCGGCCGATTTGCCTTCGGGCCGGACGCCAGCAACCACGCGCTCGATCCCGACTTCCGCCGCGACCGAGCGGGCCGTCCGCTCGACATCGCCGGTCAGCAGCACGACCTCGATGCCCATCGCCTGCAACTTCCGGACGGCCGCCGCCGAGGTCGGCCGGATCGGGTCGCTGACGGCCATCAAGCCCAAATAGCGTCCATCGAGCGCGGCGAACAGCGGCGTCCGGCCCGATTCGGCCAGCGTGTCCGCCGTCGAAACCGCGTCGGCCGGGACCGTGACGGTCGCCTCGTCAAGCAGCGCTCGGTTGCCGACGAGCAGCAACCCATGTCCGGTCACCGTCGCCCGCAGACCGCGACCGGGCACGGCGGACACGTCACCGGTCGGCAGATCGGTCAGCCCACGCTCCGAAGCGGCGCGCAGAATTGCCCCGGCCAGCGGGTGTTCGCTGGAGCGCTCGGCCGAGGCGACGAGCTGTAGTAGATCGTCGGGCGAGACATTATCGGCCGGAACGAGATCGGTCACGGTCGGCCGTCCGGCGGTGATCGTCCCGGTTTTGTCGAGCGCCATCGTCGTCAGCGACCCGGCCCGTTCGAGCGACTCGCCGCCGCGAATCAGAATCCCGTTCTCCGCGCCGCGCCCGGTGCCGACCAGAATCGCGGTCGGCGTGGCGAGGCCGAGGGCGCACGGGCAAGCGATGATCAGCGTCGTCGTGAGCGCGAACAGGGCGTGGAACAACTTCGGCTCGGGACCGAGGAAGAACCAGCCGACGGCAGCCAGAACAGCCAGCGCGACCACTATCGGGACGAACACGGCGCTGATTCGGTCGGCCAGCGCCTGCACCGGCGCTTTCTCGGCCTGCGCTGATTCGACCAACCGGACGATCCGGGCCAGCGTCGTGTCACCGCCGATCCGGGCGACGCGCATCGTGAGGGCGCCGGTCCCGTTGACCGTCCCGCCGGTCAGCACGCCGCCGGGGATCTTCTCAACCGGCAGCGGTTCACCCGTGAGCATACTTTCATCGACCGCCGTCGTGCCGGCCTCGACCGTGCCGTCGGTCGGAATCCGCTCGCCGGGCCGAATCCGCAGCCGGTCGCCGGGCCGAACCGCGCTGATCGCGACTTCCTCCTCGCTGCCGTCCGCCGACAGCCGCCGGGCGACGCTCGGTTGCAGCCCGACCAGCCGTTCGATGGCGAGCGACGCTTGGCCTTTCGCCCGAGCCTCGAAAGCGCGACCGAGCAAAATCAATGTGACGATGACCGCCGCCGCCTCGAAATAGACGTGCGGCATGACGCCACCGGAGGCGAACCAGTCGGGCCGGATCGTCGCCGCGAGGCTGAACGCAAACGCGCTGCCCGCGCCGAGTGCGACGAGCGTGTTCATGTCGGCCGCGCCGTGTTGCAGCGAGCGCCACGCGCCGATGAAGAACCCACGTCCGGCCCAGAACAGCACCGGTAGCGTCAAGGCGAGTTGAACCCAGTTCGCGCCGCGAAAGTCGAGCGTGCCGTGGGCCATGCCGATCACGAAGACAGGGATCGTCAGGACGAGCGCGACCAGAAACCGGCCTCGGGCGGTGCGGTACTCGTCGCGATAGACGGCCGCCGCACGGGCGCCGCCGGAGGTGGCCGCTTCGCCGTCAACGGTCGGTGCCGGGAGATGGGCCGAGTAACCTGTTTGCTCGACCCGCTCGATCAACCCCTCGGGCGTGACGACGGCCGGGTCGTACTGAACGCGGGCATCAAGCGTGGCGAAGTTGACCGAGGCCGACCGGACGCCGGGCGTCTTCAGCAGCCCTTTCTCGATCCGGGCCGCACACGCCGCGCAACTCATCCCCTCGATGGGTAGCGTCAGCTCGCACACCTCGCTGTCCTCTGTCGCTGCCGACTGAAGGGCCGTCTCGATCTCTGCCATAATGTCCTCACTTTGATATACCCCTGCCCCCTATTCAATCGCCGTGCCGGGTAGTTGAAATCGAGGGCAGGGGGGTCGAGAACAGCGATGACTCAGGCCGTCTGCATCGCTTGGCGACACGCCTGCTCGCAGCGGCGGCAGGCCTCGGCGCAGACCTGACAGTGCTTCATCCCGTGCTGGCCGTGAGCCTCGCACTCGTCGCCGCACGCCTTGCACGCTTCGGCGCAGGCGGTCAGCAGCGCGTTGGCCGCCGGACCGGCGCTCATCCCCTTGCGGGCGAAGATCCGGGCGGTGGCTTGGCAGATGTCGGCGCAGTCGAGATCGAGCCGGATGCAGTTGACCATCTTCTGCACGTCGGTTTCGCCCAAACAGGCATCGGCGCACATCGTACAGGCGTCGGCGCACGCTTGCATCGCGGCGATCAGGTCTTTCGGGGTTGAGGTCGTCATGGGAGCGTCTCCAGTTGGTTGAATGAACAGTTGACCCTCTCTAAACGACCGATAGGGGGGAGGGGTTCCCGGTCATCTCATCCATCCGTCCACGGCCAGCATCAGCGCGACGTAACGGGCGACCCGGAGCGGCAGGCAAATCAGCGCAAACGGCAGCACCGGCACCCGCAACGCCCCGGCGACGATGGTCAGCGGGTCGCCGATCACCGGTAGCCACGAGAGCAGCAGCGCCGGCCGGCCCCAGCGGGCGACGAGCCGGTCGGCTGGGGCGAGTTTCCCGATGGTTTTCGGGCTGAGCCGGTCGCGACCGAACCGCCCGAGGCCGTAGTTGAGCATCACCGCCGCGCCGTTGCCGAGCGAGGCGACGAGCAGCGACAGGCCGGGATCGAGGCCGGCCAGCAGCGCGGCCGTGAACGTGACCTCGCTGGAGAGCGGCAGGATCGTCGCGCCGAGAAAAGCAGACAGGCCGAGGCCCGTGTAACCCCAGGACAACCAGGGAAAAGACATAAGCAGCGATTTTGGCGGTTTTGGCGGTTTTGGCAGTTTCGGCGGTTTCGGCGGCTTCGGCGGCTTCGGCGGTTTCGGCGGTTTCGGCGGTTTCGGCGGCTTCGGCGGTTTCGGCGGTTTCAGTGGTTTCAGTGGTTTCAGTGGTTTCAGCGGTTTCAGCGGTTGAAGGGGTTTCAGCAGCTCGCTTTCTTATATTCCGCAATCCCGCCCTCTTCTGTTCTCCGGCCCTTTTGCCATGTCCGCCAACTCGCACGCGACGCTTGTTAATTTCATCTTCGAGATCGCCAACAAGCTGCGGGGTCCGTACCGGCCGCCGCAGTATCGGAAGGTGATGTTGCCGCTGACGGTGCTCCGGCGGCTCGATTGCGTGCTCGAACTGACCAAACAGGCGGTGCTCGACAAGCACGCTGAGTTGAACGCCAAGCCGATGGCGCTCGGGCTTCAACATCCCATCCTGCTCCGCGCTGCCAAGCAACCGTTCTACAACACCAGCCGGTTCACGTTCAAGACGCTGCTCGACGAGCCGGAGCATCTGGCCGCGAATCTGGTCGCCTACATCAACGGCTTCTCGCCCGAGGTGCGTCGGGTCTTCGAGCGGTTCGAGTTCGAGAAAGAGATCCCGAAGCTCGACGACGCCAACCGGTTGTTCCTCATCCTGAAAGACTTCGCCTCGTCCGGGATCGACCTGCACCCGTCGGCACTGGGGAGCGTGCAGATGGGCCATGTGTTCGAGGAACTGATCCGCCGGTTCAACGAGCAGGCGAACGAGGAAGCCGGCGACCACTTCACCCCGCGCGAAGTCATCCGGCTGATGGCGTCGCTGACCTACACCCACGACGAGGACGTGACCTCGGGCAAGGCGCGGGTCCGCACGGTGTACGACCCGACCTGCGGCACCGGCGGGATGCTCTCGGTTTCCGAAGCCTACACCCGCGACCTCAACCCGAACATCCGGCTCGAGCTGTTTGGGCAGGACTACAACCCCGAGTCGTGGGCGATCTGCTGCGCCGATATGCTGATCAAGGG
>JBBSVG010000037.1:0-9817 GCA_038233775.1 Bacteroidota bacterium
CCGAACCCACAGGGCAGCGTGCACAACATCGAGGTGCGCGGACGATACGCCTACGTTTCATGCTACACCGAGGGACTTCGCGTGCTGGACATGATCGACCCAACGAACCCGGTTGAGGTCGGCGCCTACGACACCTACGACGGGCCAGTTGCCGTTTTCGCCGGTGATTGGGGCGTTTACACCGGCCTGCCGAGCGGGACGATTCTCGCCTCCGATATCCAGTCCGGCCTCTATGCCTTCCGCTTCACCCCGCCCGCCGCGACCGCTGCCCGTCCGACCGCCACGGCCGCCCCGACCGCGTTCCGACTCCTGCCCGCCGCCCCGAACCCGTTTAATCCGACGACGCAGATCGGCTATCAGCTCTCAGCCGTCAGCCACGTCACACTCGACGTGTTCGACGCGCTCGGGCGCAAGGTGCGGACGCTGGTGGACGAGACAAAACCGGCCGGATCGCACACGGTCACGTTCGACGGCGCCGGGCTGCCGAGCGGCATCTACCTCGTCCGGCTGACCGTCCCCGGCCTCGGCAGCCGGACGATGCCCGTCTCGCTGCTCCGCTGACGCCGTTCAGAGGCTGCGCGTTCAGAGCCAACGGCGGACGCGGCCCGTGTAGGTGTCATAGGTCGCCCCAAACAGGCGCCGCAGCGTCGCCTCCTCGAACGGGATGACGACGAACTGGAGCATCAGCAGCGGCAGCGGCAGCAGGATCAGCGGCCAGAGCGCCCACTCGAGCGCCGCGAAACCCAGATACGCGGTGGTCAGCGAGAGGTACATCGGATTGCGGGTGACGCGGTACGGACCGTGGGTGACGAGGGCCGAGGCGCTCCCGTGCGGCAGGATCGTCGTTCGCGACCGCCGAAACAGCCCCATCGAACCAAGCAACCCCAGCACCGCGACGCCAATCAGCACGCAACCCGCGACGATCCCAGCCAGCGGCGGATCGCCCCACCGTAATGGGACGATCTGCTGGAGCCCGAATCCGAGCAGAAAGGTCAGGACGAAAAACAGCGGCGGCGGAATCACCATCACGAGCGGCGGTTTCCTCGCGTCAGCCATCGCGTCACCTCGGCAGTTCAGGGTGAATCTGTTCCCGGTCCGGTGCGCCCGAGCGACCGGTCGGCTTTACGCCACGCGGCCGGTGGCGCGGCAGGTGGCGCAGCGGCCGTGGATCTGCAAGGTGGCGCGCTGCATCGTGAAGCCAAGTTGTCCGGCGACAAGCGTCTCGAGTTCGGTCAAGGTCGGTTCGGTCGCGCCGAGGACGGTGCCGCAGAGGTCGCAGACCAGGTGAACGTCGTGCTGTGCGCCGTGGACGCGCTCGTAGGAAAACCGGTCGGGCGCGAACCGGTGCCGGTTGGCGAGGCCGGCCTCGATCAGCAGCTCGAGCGTGTTGTACACCGTCGCCCGGCTGACGGAGCGCTGGCTGCGCTTCAGCCGAAGAAAAACCTCGTCGGCGTCGAGAGGACCGTCGGCCTCGTGCAGCGTGCGGAGCACGGCGAGTCGGCCGGAGGTGACTTTTAGCTCGCGCTCGCGCAAGAACGCGGTGAACAGCGCCAGCGCTTCGTCGGTGGTCGTGCTCATGGCTATCGGCCCCGGCGACCGGATCGGCCGCCCGATTTCCCGCCGCCGTTTCCGCCCGACTTCCGCGCCGACGGTTTCGCGGCTCGCGGCGCGACGACGACGTGGCCGGTCGGTCGCGGTTTCCGGTCGGCCGACGAGCGCGACGGTCGCTCCGCTGGCTGGTCGTCCCGACGCGGTGCGGAAGCGCTGACGACGACCAGATCAATCGTCCGCTCCAGTTGATTCGCGGCCGTGACCTCGACTTCGACCTCGTCGCCCAGCCGGAAGCGGCGCCCCGTATCGCGGCCGACCAGCGCGTACTCGGTTTCCTCGAACGTGTAATAATCGCCGGGCAGGTCGCGGACGTGGGCCAAACCCTCGATCCCGAGCCCCGTCAACCGAACATACACCCCATAAGCGACGACGCCGGAGATGACGCCGGAGAACGTTTGGCCGATCCGGCTCGACATGAACTCGACCTGCTTCAGCTTGATCGACTCGCGTTCGGCTTCGGCGGCGCGGCGTTCGGCCTCGCTCGACAGCTTGGCAATCGTCGGCAGCCGGGCGGCGAGATCGGCCAGTCGGCCCGGTGAAACGCCGCGCTCGTACTCGTCGAGCAAACGGTGGATCATCAGGTCGGGGTAGCGGCGGATCGGCGACGTAAAGTGCGAATAATAGCGAAACGACAGGCCGTAGTGGCCGATGTTCTGTTCGGAATAGACCGCTTTCGCCATCGAGCGGAGCGCCAAATCCTGAATCAGCGATTCCTCGGGCGTGCCGCGCACGCTCTCGATCAGCGCCTGGAGCGCGCGGTTCGTCGCCCCGCCAGCGTCGGCGAGCATCAATCGGTGGCCGAAGCGCTTGACGAACCCGGCCAGCGTACGGAGTTTTTCGGGATCGGGCTTGTCGTGGACGCGGTACAGGAACGGTTTCGCCTTGACCGCCGCCGTCTTGCCGCCGCCGATGTGCTTCGCCACGACCCGGTTCGCCAGCAGCATGAACTCCTCGATCAGCCGCATCGAATCGAGCCGCAGCTTCTCCTTCACGCCGATGGGCCGACCCTCGTCGTCGAGCTGAATCTGAATCTCGGGCGAGGCGAAATCAATCGCCCCGGCCGCCATCCGCTGCGCCGTGAGCCGCTTCGCCAGCCCGTTCATCTGCCGCAAAAGGTCGGCGTGGTCGCCCTCGCCCGTGTCGAGCCGCGCCTGAGCTTCCTCGTAGGTGAACCGTCGGGCCGAGCGAATGACCGTCTTGACGATCTCGTGCTCGACGACCTGCAAACTCTCGTCGAGCACGGCGAAGCACGAATAGGTCAGCCGATCCTCGTCCGGGCGGAGCGAACAAACGTCGTTCGACAGCCGCTCGGGCAGCATCGGGATGACCCGGTCCACCAGATAGACACTCGTCCCGCGCTTGAGCGCCTCACGGTCGAGCGCCGAACCTTCGCGGACATAATGGCTGACGTCGGCGATATGAACGCCGACGCGGAACTGTCCGTCGGGCAGTTCCTCCAGCGAAACGGCGTCGTCGAAATCTTTGGCGGTTTCCGGGTCGATGGTGAAGATCGTCGGCCCGGTGCGGAGGTCGCGGCGGCGGGCGATCTCGTCGGGCGAAATCTGGTGCGGAATCGCGGCGGCCTCGGCCTCGACATCGGCCGGGAAGTCGGTCTCGACCCCAGCGGCTCGGGCGACGGCCGTCACCTGGACGCGCGGGTCGTCGGCCCGACCGAGCACTTCGACGACGCGACCCTCGGCGCCGTCGCCGTCACGGTCGCCTTTGGTCTCGATCTCGAACATGACTTTGTCGCCGGGCGTCGCGCCGCCGGGATCAGCGACGGCGACCCAATCCGGCAGCCGTTGGTCGTCGGGCCGGACGAAGCCGTCGCCGCGCCGCTCGTCGTACAGGCCGACGAAGCGCGTCCGTTTCCGCTCGACGACCCGAACGATCCGCGCTTCCGGTCGGTCGCCGTCGCCGCCCGAACCGGGCCGGACCTCGGCCAGCACGACATCGCCCGGCAGCCCTTCGCCCAGATTCGACGCGTTGACGTACAGATCGCCGTCGAACCGCTCGGCATATTCAGGATCGGGTGCGATGAACCCGAACCCGCCGCGTGCGATGGAGAGCGTGCCGCGCACAGTCGTGGCTTTCGGCTGGGCGAACCCGTAGCGCTTGCCCTTGTGCTGGGCGACGGCCCCTTCGGCGGCGAGTTGGTGGACAACGGTTCGCAGGACGATCAGATCGGCCGGTTTGCGGTGGCCCAGCCGCCGGGCGAGATCCTGCGAGCGGAACAACTCGCGCGGGTGCTGGCCGAGAAAGCGAACCACCTTGCCGCGCAAGTCACGGGCGAACGCCGCTTGGGCCGCATCGAACTCGGGTCGCCGACCGCCGTTGCGCCCGGTCCCGGTTTCGTAGGGCGACTGGACCGCCGATTCGTCGCCCGATTCGCTGTCCGATTCGTCGTCGTCCGATTCATCTTCGAGCGCATCGACGGCCTCGACGGCATCCCAATCGACCTCGTCGCCGATGTCGTCGGCCATCGCCTCGGTCGGGTGCTCGGCGGCGGGATTCAACGCCGCTTCCGGGCTGATCGTCGGCTTGCGCGGCCGGGGCATGCGCTTCTTCTTCGACGGATCGGCCGAGGGCGGCGCGTCGGCCGGGTCGCGGGCGGGCGCGAGCGACGGTTCAACGGCGGGCGTCGAGTCGGCGGTGGCGAGCGCGTCGGGGACGGGCAGTTCGGTCGGTCGGGGTTTGCGAGGCGGCACGGGGCGTCTCCGGCGGAAGGTGTCGGCGGTTGAAACGGCTTTGGGGCTCAACCTGCGCGTTCGGGCGGGCGTTCGGGCGCGGCCGATCAGCGGGCCGCCGCCGGGTGCAAGCGCGGCCCCGTCGGTTGGCGTTTCACCCGACCGCCGTAGATCCGGGCAACCCGACCCTGACGAATCAGATAGAGCGAGCGCGTCTCGCGGTCGGGCATGAGGATCATCGTCGCGGTGTCGCCCTTTGCCAGCACGGCGCGGCTGACGGCGCCGGCGCGGTGGACGGCGAGCGCGACCCAGCGGGCCTGCGCGGCGCTGTCGGCCGATGGCGCGAACGGACGCAGCGCGATTCGGCTCGAGTCGATTCGGTTCATCGCATCGACGAGCGCTTTCGTGTCCTGAATCTCGGCGCCCCGACCGGCGGCGAGCTTGGTCGCGATCCGGTCGTTGTAGCGCACGCGGTACGGCTCGAACTCGACCGAAAGTTCCGGGTAGAGATCGAGCAACGGTCCACCGTTGACGAATTGCTGGACGTGGCCGCCGTCGTAGAAACCGACGAAATCGCCGCCCCACGTCAGCCCGACCGAGCGGGCGGCGCCGCCGAGCATCTGGTACAAGCCGATGTTGTGACCGACGACACGGCGGCGGCGGAAGATCGAGATGTCAGCGGCGAGGCCGATCTCGTGGTGCGACAGCGGCGCCAGCGAGTGCCCGCGACTGACGGCCAGCCGCTGCTGCGCCGGGTCGCGCAGGTCCGACGTGAGCCGTGCCGTGTAGCGCGAGCCGCGCAGCGAGCGGACGAGCATCCGAAACGCCGAGTCGCGCCGGACGAGAAAATCGGCCCGCTCAGCCGCCAGCAGCCACGACCAGCGGCGGTACGGCAGTGCGTCGGACGAGTCCGGCGGACCCGTCAGCGCGGCTGCTTCCTCGGCGGTCAGCCCGAGCGACAGCCGACCGGAATCGGGCCGAACCGACCACACACCGCCGGTGAACAGGTTGGTCCCGGTCAACCGGTCGAGCAGGGCGACCAGCGAATCGGCGCGGCTGAACCGGTCGGCTCGTGCGCCGTGTTCGGGCACGCCGACGAGCAACTCGCGCCAGACGCTGTCCGCCGGGGCGGCGCCGGTCAGCCGAACGCCCCGCCAGCGAGGCGCGTCGGTCGTCGGCTCGACCCACACGACCTCGGCCGACTGTGCCGCCGCGACCGACACCATCGCCAACCACAGCAGCCCGAGCAGGATCAACCGCCGCATCAGGCTCTCAGCGCGTCGAGTTTGGTTCGCAGCAGATCGGTCAGCAGGCGCGGGTTGGCCTTGCCCTTCGTCGCCTTCATCGACTGGCCGACGAAGTAGGCGAACAGCGTGTCCTTGCCGCCCAAATACTGCTCAAGCTGCGTCGGGCTGGAGCGAAGCACGTCGTCGAGCACTTGATCGAGCGCGGCGGTGTCGGAAACCTGACCGAGTCCGAGCCGGTCCACGATGGCCTTCGGCTCGGCCGGATCGGTCAGCATCTCGACGAAGACGGCTTTGGCGCCGGAGTTGGAGACGACGTTCGATGAAACCAGTCCGATCAACGCGGCCAGTCGTGCGGGCGAAACGGGGAAGGCGTCGATGGTCGCGGCGGTCTCTTTCAGCACGCGAAGCACCTCGCCCATCGTCCAGTTCGACGCCGGTTTCGGCTCGGCGCCGAGTCCGACGACCGCCTCGAAATAATCGGCCACCGACCGGTCGGCCGAGAGCACGGCGGCATCGTAGGTCGGCAGCCCGAAGTCGGCAGCGAACCGGTTGCGCCGCGCTTCGGGCAGTTCCGGCATCGCGGCCCGCACTTCTTCGAGCAATTCGTCCGTCACGACGACCGGCATCAGATCGGGCTCGGGGAAGTAGCGGTAATCGTGCGCCTGCTCCTTCGACCGCATGGCGACGGTTTCCCGCCGACCGGCGTCCCACAGCAACGTCTGCTGGATGATCTCGCCGCCGGACTCGAGCACGACGAACTGTCGGCGCAACTCGAACTCAATCGCCTGCTCGACGTTGCGGATCGAGTTCATGTTCTTCAGCTCAGTCTTGGTCCCGAACTTCTCGCGGCCGATGGGTCGGAGCGAAACGTTCGCATCGCAGCGGAACGAGCCTTCCTCCATATTCCCGTCGCAGATGTCCAGATAGCGGACCAACTGGCGCAGCGTCGTCAGGTATGCGGCGGCCTCGGCGGGCGTGCGCAGGTCGGGTTCCGAGACGATCTCCAACAGCGGCGTGCCGCAGCGGTTCAGATCGACGAGTGTTGTCGCGCCCTGATCGTGGATCGACTTGCCCGCGTCCTCCTCCAGATGCGCCCTCGTGATCCCGATGACCTTCGGCTGTCCATCGACCTCGATCTCGACCCGACCGTCGGCGACGATGGGTTCCTCGTACTGCGAAATCTGGTAGCCTTTGGGCCGATCGGGGTAGAAATAGTTTTTCCGCGCCATGATCGACCTCGGCCGGATCGTCGCCCCAACGGCCAGCCCCAACCGGACCGCGCAGGCGACGGCGGCGCGGTTGAGCACCGGTAAGGTGCCCGGATGACCCAAGCAGATCGGACACGTCTGGCTGTTCGGCGGCGCACCGTAGGCGGCCGAGCAGCCGCAGAACGCTTTCGTCTGGGTCAGCAACTGAGCGTGGATCTCGAGGCCGATCACGGCTTCGTAGGTCTGGAAGACCGTCGTCAGGTCGGGCAATTCGGCGGGCATAGCGGTTGGATTAGGGCCGGACGGCCGTCAGCAGATCGAGCGTGTGCGGTCGGTCGTAGTGCAGCGTGGCGCGCTGACCCACGGTAACAGTAAACCCTTGTTCGACAAGCAACTCGCGGAACGGGGCGGCGGTGGCGCGACCGGGATCGGCGATGATGGCGCGACCTCCGGGGCGCAGCACGGCCAGCAGCGTCTCGACCAGCGGCAGCAGGTTGCGCCGCTCGTAGAGCACATCGGCGGCCAGCGCGAGGCTGAACCGCTCGGTCAGATCGGGCCGACGCCAGTCGAGCAGCGCCGTGCTGGCCCGAGCCGGACCGACCCCGTTGAGGTGCAGCGTCCGGCGGGCAAACCGGAGCGCGTCATCTTCATAATCGGTCAGCACAACCCGTTCGGCGCCGCGCAACGCCGCCGCCGTGCCGACCAGCCCGAGTCCGCAGCCCAACTCGATCACCGACTGGCCGACGAGCGACGGACCGGCGAGCACGGCTTCAGTCAACCCGACGGCGCTCGGCCACAGTTCGGCCCAGTAGGGCAAGCGCTCATCGACCGCGAACTCGTCGGCCGTGATCTGCTCGACCAGCGCATACGGCTCGGTCGGCGCCTCGACAGTCAGCGTTCGGCCAGCCAGCAAGAGCGTCTGGATCGTCGTCTTCATCGGCCGAGCGCGTGAAAAAGGGCGGACGGTCCGCCGGTGGACCGTCCGCCCCGAAGATACGGCCCGGCTGCACGGCTCAGATGCCGAAGCTGCCCCGGTTGTCCTCGATGTCGGCCCGCTTGCGCAGATCGGCCTGCCACGACTGCTGGATCTGCTGCTGCTTCTCGCTCAGAATCTGCCTCCGCAGCGCCGCCCGTTGAACGGTGAGCTGCGTCGTGTCGGCGGGCAGCCGCTCGGTCAGGCGGAACAGGTACGCGCCGCGCGTCCCCTTGAACGGGGCGCTGATCTCGCCCGGCTTCATCGTCGAGGCCAGCCCGGTGATCTTCGGCTCGCGACCCAAGCCGGGGATGAAGCCGCTGAGCGGGAACGTCCCGGTCGTGTCGGCCTTGATGAGCTGCTCGCCTCGGGCCGCGAGCAGGTTCTGCCCGACTTTCGCCCGGACATTCTTCATCACATCGAGCGCTTGGTCGAGCTTCTTTTCGCGCTCGACCGTGGCCCGCAGCCCCTTCATCTCGTCGTCGGTCAGTTCGGCAATTGGCGGTGTCCCCTTCGCGCGGACGCCGGTCAGCTCGAACACGGCGTAGCCTTCCGGCGTCTCGAACACCGGGCTTAGGTCGCCCCGACTGGCCGTAAAGGCCCACTCGGCGACTTTGTGGTTGACCCCGATCCCGGCGATGTACGCCTGCGTCCGGTCGATCCCCATGGCCTCACGAATCTCGAGATTGGCCTTCTTCGCTTCCGTCTCGAACCCGCTGTCCTTGGCGAAGTAGGCGAAATCCTGCGCCGAGCGCGACTGGCGGCGGAGCGAGTTCGCCGTCGCCTTGATCGGCTTGACGATGTCGGCGAGCTTGACCTCGCGGGTTGAACGGTCCGTCACTTGGATGATGTGGACGCCGAAGCTCGTCTTGACCGGACCGGCGATGGCGTTCGTCGCGGCGCCAAGCGCGGCCTTCTCGAACGCCGGAACCATCCGGCCCTTGCCGAACCAGCCCAGATCGCCGCCGTTGACGGCGCTGCCCGGATCTTGCGAGTTCGACCGGGCGACGGCGGCGAAATCGGCCCCGCCGCGAAGCAGCGTGATCAGGCTGTCGGCGGTGCGAACGGCCGCCGCTGTGTCGGTCCCGCTCGGCCGGATGAGGATGTGCCGCGCCTTGACGACCGGATCGGCGCCGTCGCGGGCATCTACGATACGAACCAAATGGTAACCGTTGGCGGCAGCAATCGGCCCGATGACCGCGCCGGGTGCGGCCGAGAACACCTGCTGTTCGATCTCAGGCGCCACCTCGCCGTGCTTGACGAACGTGTCGGTGTACGGCGCCTGCGCGTCGCCGTGGGCCGTAACGAAGGCCCGCAGATCGGGCGCCGATTCGAGCTGCGGCTTGAGCCGGTTCAACTCGGTAACGGTCTCAGACGAGTCGGCCGAGCCAGCGGCCTTCGGGAACAGGACGAACCGACCGGTCCGGCTGGCCTCGCGCTCGTACTGCGCCTTGTGCGCGGCGTAATACGCGGCGACCTCGGCATCGGTCGGCTTGAACTTGGTCGTGTCGGTCAGGTTGCTGACATCGAAGAACGCGTACTCGCCACGGGCGCGGGCGTTCTGCTCGCGGAAGCGGGCCTCGACTTCAACGTCGCTGACCGAAGCGAGCGCGCCGACGATGTTGCCCAGCTTGCGGCTGACCAAACTGGTCCGCAGCGCTTCGTCGATCTGCTTCCACCCAGCCCGAATCTGCGGCTCGTTCGAGGCTGCCGACTCGATCATCGCGTCGCGGCGGAACGTCCCGGTCGAGTCGGTGAAATACTGGCGGATCATCGGGTCCGGCTCGGCGCCGAAAACCATCTGCTTGATCTCCGGGTCGGTCGCGCCCAACCCGAGTCGGCGGGCCTCCTGCGCGACGAGTTTCTGCTCAACGAGCGCGTTCCACGCTTGGTCGCGCAGTTGGTCACGGGTTGCATCGTCGGGCTCCTGCCCGTTGCTCTGCTGCCGGTAGTTGGCAAAATAGCGGTTGACCATCTCGCCGTACTCGGTCTGGGTGATGATCTCCCCGTTGACCCGACCGACCGCGTCGCCGCGACCGCCGGCACCACCGCCGATGTTGGCGCCCCACTCGAGCACGATCAGCCCGAGGA
>JBBSVG010000038.1:0-9695 GCA_038233775.1 Bacteroidota bacterium
CTTCGGGCGATGGCTGCACGCACGGTGGAGGCATTGGACCTAGCGTTGGTGACAGCTCTGGATTCCGTGACGGCTCGCGATGCCGAAGGATGGTTCACACACTGTGGCTATCCTTCCACACCCACTTGAAAACCGATCTAGGTTACGACACCAAGCCACGTATGAATGCTTCGTCTTCCTTCAAGACGCACTATTCCGAAGTCTTAGGGCAACTGTTTGCTGATCTGGATACGGATTCCCTCGAGAAAATTCTCGATGCAGGCAGGTATGTTCACCTGAAAACCGGCGATTATTTATTTCGCCAGGGAGAAAGGCAGGAAATTATATTTATCGTGCTTACAGGTAGGCTCAGGGCCATTTTAGAAGACGAAAACGGCATCCAGATTCTGGGGGATATCGGTGAAGGGGAGCCCGTTGGAGAATTCTCCATCTTCACCGGCGAACCAAGGTCGGCTTCTATAATCGCGACACGGAAAGCGACACTGCTGGAGATCAACAAACAGGAATACCTGGAGCTGGTGGGCAAGAACCCTCTGTTTGCCACCATACTCACCAATTTTCTCATCCATAGATTAAGAAGGAATTTTGTCCGCCAAAGTTCAAGCGACGCACCGAAAAACATTGCCTTTATCAATTTGCAGCCGGGATGTGACATCCGCCCTTGGACAGTTAAGATAGAGGAAACCTTAGAGGCGTATGGTCTTTCCACGCACGTGTTCGATCATGTGTCTCACCCGGAGGATGAATATGATGCTATGTTCGAAGAGTTGGAGCGGCACAAGGGCTTGAATGTGCTGGTTTGCTCCGAAGAATCGATGGCGTGGTCTCGGCAGTGCCTCATCTATGCCGATCTGGTTGTCATTGCCACGGATTTTCACGCCGATCCCCGTCTGTATGACATCGAAAAACAACTTGCATTGTATGATCAAAATATCCTGAACAAAAAAATATATATCGTGTTTTTGCATGGAGAAGACGGACCCATGCCAGAACACACGAACCGATGGTTAAACCCACGTCGTCCCGATTTGCACATTCACATACGCCAGAACAACGCTGCGGATATGCGGCGCTTGTGCTGAATCATCTCTCATCAGGCCGTCGGGTTGGTGTTGGGTGGCGGTGGAACCAAGGGCTATGCTCATGTGGGGGCTGTACGCGCCCTTCTGACGGCAGGTGTGGAGTTCGACTTCGTGGGCGGCACGAGCGCTGGTGCCTTGTATGGCATTGGGATGACCCATTGTGATTTCGATTTCGAGAAGATAGAATTTCTCTCGCGAAAATCTGCGCTCGCCAAGTTGGCTTCACGTGATTATAATCTTCCTTTTATTTCGATGCTCTCTGGCCGGAAGATGGTGAGATTTCTGAAGCAAATGCTGGGCACGACGCATCTGGAAGATATCTGGATTAATTCTTATTGTGTTTCAGCGAATTTTTCCAGCTCGGGCACCATCGTTCACGACAGAGGTCTTGCCAGTAAAATGGTGCAGGCCAGTATCGCCATCCCCGGCGTGTTTCCCCCGGTCGTCATCAACAATCATCTTCATGTAGATGGAGGTGTGGTCGAGAATTTACCCATCGACCAGATGCATCGGTATCCGGTCAAACACATCATAGCCATCTCGCTTTCACCGCTCAATACACGTATGGTGGATTATGCCAACACCCCAACCGCAAGGCAAATGGTGTGGGATAAATTGTCGGGAAAGAAAAGATATAAAATGCCCAACATCGTTTCTTTGATTGTGAATTCGCTCACCCTGAACAGCCGTCAGCGACAGGGGGTCGCAAAAGAAAAGGTTTCCCTCTACATAGAACTCGATTTGAAAGGTGTGGGATTGATAGATGATTCCAAATGGGAGCAAACCATTGAGAAGGGATATTTTCAGATGAAAAAGGTCATTGATGAGCTGCCATCGAGCGAGCGATTCTGGTTGAACGAAAAGGGTTTTGCCAAACGCTCGATCCAATGAAAACACCGCCATGACTTCACGGCTCTCTGTGCCGAGTGCCTATCTGGCGGAAGCTGGCGCGTCGGAAGAAGCCAGCGCGTCGGGAAGAAGCTGGCCGGCCGGACGGCGGAACTCGATCTGGTGATGGACGACGGCAGCGCGCTCGTCTTCGTCGAGGTCAAGGCCCGACGCGGCGCGGCCCACGGCTCGCCGGCCGAGGCGGTGACCGTCCGAAAACAGGCGCAGATCGCCCGTGCCGCTGCGGCGTATCTCGCTGCGCACCCCGAGTTTGCCGAGCGAGATTGCAGGTTCGATGTCGTCGCCGTATCTTTTGGCCCCGGTCCGGTCCGCATCGAGCACCTTCGGGACGCTTTTCGCCTCTGACGGCGGGCGCCCGGCCGGCTGATCTTGTGTTTTATCTTTCAACCATCGGAGCATCGACACGCCTTTGAAAGCCCTTATCACGTCCGGCGGACACGGGACGCGGCTCCGGCCGATCACGCACACGCAGAACAAGCACCTCATCCCGATTGCCAACAAGCCAATCCTCCAATACGCCATCGACGCCGTCCGCGCCGCCGGCGTAACGGAGATCGGGATTCTGATCAACGCGAACGACAAGGAAGTCCCGAAGTTCTTCGGCGACGGGTCGCAGATGGGCGTTCGGCTGACGTACATCCCGCAGGACGCGCCGCTCGGGCTGGCCCACGTTGTCAAGATCAGCCAAGACTTCATCGGCGACGAGCCGTTTGTCTTCTATCTGGGCGACAACATGGTCGTCGGCGGCGTGGATCGGTTCGTCAAGGCGTTCGAGGAGAGCGGCGCGAACTGTCACCTGACGCTGTCGCGGGTCAAAGACCCCGAGCGGTTCGGCGTGCCGGAGCTGGACGGCGACCGGATCGTCGGGATCGAGGAGAAGCCGTCGACCCCGACATGCCAGTTCGCGGTCGCCGGGATCTATGTCTATGATTCGACCATCTTCGAGGCGGTCAATGCCATCGAGCCGTCGCCTCGGGGCGAACTGGAGATCTCGGACGCGCACCAATACCTGCTGGACAAGGGGTACAAGGTGACGTATTCCGAGATCACCGGTTGGTGGAAGGACACCGGCAAGCCGCTCGATCTGCTCGAGGCGAGTCGGTTGATCTTGGACAACCTGACCGAGCGGGTCGATGGCGAGGTCGATGACCGGTCGTTCCTCTCGGGCAAGGTCGTGATCGAGGAAGGCGCCCGAGTGATCAACTCGGTCATCCGTGGCCCGGCGATCATCGGCAAAAACTGCCTGATCGAGAACGCCTACATCGGCCCGTTCACCTCGCTCGACGAGGGCACAACGGTCATCAACGCCGAGGTCGAGTTCAGCATCGTGCTGAAGCGCTGCCTGATTCGAGACCTCTCGATCCGGGTCGAAGGCTCGATCTTGGGCAACGACGCGCAGATCGTCCACGCCGGGACCAAGCCGCGTGTGCATCGGTTTATGATCGGCGACCAGAGCCGGATCGAGTTGCTGTAAGCTGCTTACATCAAATCTTGGAAACCAGTGTGCAAAGACCGCTGATCTCCGTTCGTGGTGAACTTGTCGAATCCATGAACGGAGCCACCGCGACCGGAGTCTGCGCTGTCATCCTTCGACAAGCGACCGTAGGCGGCTACGCCGACAGGACGAACGGATGCTTTGCCATTTCATTTCATGGATTTGATATTATCCATCGCGGCCCGGTCAACCCGCCTTCATCGGATCGGGCCGCACCCATTCATCCATCTTCAGAGGTTTTTCGATGGCAAACTTTGCCCTGTTCGTCGATTTCGAGAACATTCTTTATGAAGTCGCCAAGCGCGACGAACTTGTCGGGACCGAGAACCTGGACGGCGCGCCGTCGGCCGAGGCGAGCGACCTAACGCTGCAACTGCTGACCCGGCTTGTCGCCCGGTTCGAGCGCGGCGACGAGCACAACATTCTGGTTCGTCGGGCCTACGCCGATTGGGAAGCGCTCGGGGCGACCGGCAACCAGACGGCGCTGCAACTGATGAGCATCAAGCCCGAACCGGTGCTCGCCAAGCCGGGGAAGAACAGCGCCGATCTGGAACTCTCGCTCGACGCGCAGGAAGTGCTGCTGACGCGGACCGACATCGGCGGGATCATCATCGTCTCGGGCGACCGCGACTACATCCCGATTGTCCGCCGCCTGAAAGAGCGCGGCAAGCAGGTTTATGTGGTCGGGATGGGGCAGGCATCGTCCGGCGACCTGCGCGCCAGCGTCGGCCCGCGCAAGTGACTCCACGGCGAGAACTTCCTCCGCCAGCCGCGATACGACTCCAACCGGACCCCGGAGCGCACGAGCGAGCGGACCGAATCGCCGGCGCCGCGCTACGAGCCGCTGCGGCCGGGCCACTACGGCACCCACGACGACAGCCTGACGCTCGCCCCGCTGACTGGCGACGAGTCGGACAACGGCGCCGAGCCGGAGGCCGACGAGCGGCAACCGGCCGGACTGAGCAACGACAGCTACGCCGGGCGCGGTCGCGAGTCGCGGATGGACGAGTTCGACGACGACCGGCAGCCGGAGGAGTTGGCGTTGTCGGAGGACGAACTGCGGCAGCATCTGAACGACTATAACGTCCGCAAGTGCATCCGGTTGGTCCACGAGGCCGTCTCGCAGCACTCGAACCACATCTATCTGGTGCCGTTTTTCCGCAACTACATGAACCTGAAGTTTACCTATCTGGCGAACGATCAGCGGAAAGAGCTGCTGAAGAAACTGCAACAGGACGACGTGATCCAGATGGAGTGGACGCCGACTTCGCAGCCGAACGGCGGCTATACGTCGTTCTCGCTCAACTACGACAACCCGCTCGTCCGCGAGACGCTCGGTCCCGACGCCGCGCCGCCGAGCAACCGACCGCGCAGCAGCGCCCCGCGCGACACCGGCGCCCGCTACGCCGATCCGCGCACGGCCTACGGCTCGGCGTACTGAAGAAGCTGACGGCTGTCAGCTATCAGCCGTCAGCTAACGGCGGCGCGGCGCTGTTGCCGACTGACAGTCGATTCCCGTTCGTGGTGAGCCTGTCGAATCCATGAACGGGGCTATAAACCGCCCTTTGACCTGATTCCCATCGGTGATATGACGCTTGAACTGCTGAAGTACGAGGTTCTGGACGGCGGCGTGGCCGTGGTCACGGTCAACCGGCCGGACAAGCTGAACGCGCTCAACGCCCAAGTGATGCGCGAGTTGGGCGAGGTCGTTTCGGAGATCGAGCGCGACTCGGCCGTGCGCGGTGTGATCGTCACGGGTTCGGGCGAGAAGGCGTTCGTCGCCGGGGCGGACATTCGCGAGTTGAGCCAACTGACGCCGGTCACCGGTCGCGATTTCGCGGCAGCGGGACAGGCCGTGTTCGGCAGGTTGGAGGCGCTGACCAAGCCGGTCGTCGCCGCCGTTAACGGCTACGCGCTCGGCGGCGGCTGCGAGTTGGCGCTGGCCTGTCATATGCGCGTCGCGAGCGAGACGGCGCGGCTCGGGCTGCCGGAGGTATCGCTTGGGATTCTGCCCGGTTTCGGCGGGACGCAGCGGCTGGTTCGGTTGGTCGGGCGCGGCCGTGCGCTGGAACTCATCCTGACCGGCGACCCAGTCGATGCCGCCGAGGCGCACCGGATCGGGCTGGTCAACCGCGTCGTCCCGGCGGCGGAGTTGATGGCGGCGGCCGAGTCGCTGATCCGCAAGATTCTCACCCGTGGACCGCTGGCCGTCGGCCTCGCGATCCGCGCCACGCTGCAAGCCGACGACGGCGCGTTGTCCACCGGACTGGCTCGGGAAGCCGATCTGTTCGGCCTCGTCTGCGCCACCCAAGACTTCCGCGAAGGCACCGCAGCCTTCCTGGAGAAGCGGAAACCGGCTTTTCAGGGCGCATAGCGACGATTGGAGTCCTGCCGCCGACCAGTTGTCGGTCTGTGGATAAGTTGTGGACGGGACGAAAAATGGCACTCGTGCGGCTGGACTGGTATGCGGCGCTGTTCGAGGCGTCGCCGTTGCCGACGGCGGTCGTCCACCTGCCGACCGAGACGTTTCTCGCGCTCAACCCGGCCTACGCCGAGATGACCGGTTTCAGCCACGGCGAGTTGATGACGATGCCGTGGCCGATGCTGGTGGCCGACGGCGAGTACGAGCGGATCGTCGAGATGGACCGGCGTCGGGCGGCTGGCGACCCGACCTTGCCGCCGAGCTACGAGACGAGTCTGCGGCGGAAAGACGGCGAGATGCGGCTGATCGAGGTCCGCGCCCACCTGCTGCCCGAGCCCGATCAACTGCTGGTCGTCAACCTCGACATCACCGATCAGCGGCGGCAGCAACTGCGCTACCGCGAGGTGTTCGACCGGGCGACGGTCCCCATCGCGCTGTTCGACCCGGCGACCGGACAGATCACCGGGCGGAATGAGCCGTTCGACCAACTCGTCAGCGCGGCCGTCGTCCGCTGGATTGAGCTTGATCCGCAGCCCATCGCGGCGACAGCGCTCGATCCCGCCACCGGCTTGCCGCCTGCCGATGGTCAGCCGCATGAGCTTGAGCTGCGGACTGAAGCCGGACCGCGCCGGGTGATTGCTGTGCTCCGTCGGCTCGACGCCGAAGGGCTGCTGCTCGGCTCGTTCCACGACGTGACCGAGATCCGGCGGCTCGAAGCGGCGCACCGGGACGACGAGCGGCGGCTGAGTCAGCGGCGGAAGCTCGAATCGCTCGGCGCGCTGGCCGGTGGCGTCGCCCACGATTTCAACAACCTGCTGCAGACAATCATCGGCTACACCGATTTGCTGCGGCGGCTCGATCCGGCCGAGGCAGATCGGCGCGAGATGCTCGGCGCCGTCGCCCACGCGGCCGAAACCGGCGCGGCGCTGACCCGAAAGCTGCTCCTGTTTGCCCGGACCGGGGCGAACGCGCCGGCCGCCGACGCTCGGCTCGACCTGACCGCGCTGGTCCGCGAGGCGGTGCCGCTGATCCGCTACGGGATCGGACCGGGGTTGCCGCTGGCGACCGCGCTGCCGGACGGCCCGGTCGCGGTGGTTGGGTCGGCCAGCGAGCTCGAGCAGATCCTGATCAACCTCTGCCTCAACGCCCGCGACGCGGTGCGCGACCCGACCGGCGCCGCTGACCGAACCGGTCGGCCGACCATCGGGCTCACGCTCGACTGTTTGCCGTCGCTCGCAGCCGAGGAGACGGAGGAGCTGAACCGGGAGCCGGTCACCGTCGGTTCGCCGCTCGAATCGGGCCGCGCCTACGCCCGAATCGTCGTGTCGGACAACGGGGTCGGGATGGACGAGCCGACGCTGGCGCGGCTGTTCGAGCCGCTGTTCACCACCAAACCCGACGGGCAGGGAACCGGCCTCGGCCTCGCGACGGTCGCCGCCATCGTCATCGCGCACAACTGGACGCTGTCAGTCCGCGCCGCGCCCAACCGGGGCAGCACCTTCACGCTCCACCTGCCCGTCGCGAGTTGACCATGCGGAACAAAATCGGCATCATCACCAGAGGCTCGCTACTCGATGGCGTCGAGATGACGCTCGATGCGGCCGAGAGCGTCGAGGACATCAAGGCCGGCCGGTTCGTCGTCGTCGAGGGCGACAAGCACGATTTCTTCTCGCTCATCACCGACATCCGGCTCGACGCGACCTCCGACGAAGTGCTGCGCCACCCGCCCGGCCGCGACGACGAGGTGCTGCGCAAAGTCCTGCAAGGGACGGCCACGTTTGCCACCGTTTCGCTCCGCCCGATGCTGATGATGGCGAGCGGCGAAGCGACTTTATCGGATAAAGCGGTCGGCGAACCGCAGCCGGTCAAGACGGTTCCGGCCCACTTTAGCCTCGTCGCCGACGCGACCGAGGAGGACGTGGCCCGGATCTTCGGCAGCGAGACAGCCGACGGGCGCTTCTTCAACCTCGGCAGTCCGCTCGATATGGACTCGGCGGTGTGTCTGAATCTGAACCGCTTCGTCGAGCGCTCGAACGGGATCTTCGGCAAGACCGGCACCGGCAAGACGTTCCTGACGCGGCTGGTGCTGTCGGGGATCATCAAGAGCCGGAAGGCGGTCAACCTCGTCTTCGACATGCACAACGAGTACGGCCACAAGGGGATGAAGGAGACGGGCACCGGGCAGTCGTCGTTCGTCAAGGGATTGAAGCAGATTTTCCCCGACGATGTGGCGATCTTCTCGCTCGACCCGGAATCGAGCCGACAGCGGCGCTCGCCGGTCGATCACGAGGTCGTGCTCTACGCCGACCAAATCGAGGTCGAGGACGTGCTCCCGTTGCAGGGCGAACTGGCGCTGCACGCGACGGCGATGGAGTCGGCCTACGTCCTGCGTGCCCATTTCGGCAAGGCGTGGTTGCGGACGCTCGTCGGGATGAACGCCGAGCAGCTCGAGCAGTTCAGCCGCGATTCCGGGGCGCACATCGCCTCGCTGATGGCGCTGCAACGCAAGCTGAGTCGGCTGAAGAGCTTCCCGTTCATCAAGATGGAGCCGATGGGTCGCGGCCAGACCGACGTGCTCGAGCGATTCTTGACCTATCTTGATAGCGGCGAGAAGAGCAAGCATGTCGTGCTGGAGTTCGGTCGGCAGACCTCGATGCTGGCCTATTTGCTCGTCGCCAACATCTTAACGCGGCGGATTCACGACCATTATTTGCGTCGCAGCGAGGCCTATTTCGCCACGCAGAACCCGGCCGATCAGCCGCGACAGTTGGTCATCACCATCGAGGAAGCGCACAAGTTCCTCAACCCGGCGGCGGCCAAACAGACGATCTTCGGGATCATCGCGCGCGAGATGCGGAAGTATTATGTCTCGCTGTTAGTCGTCGATCAGCGACCGAGCGGGATCGATGAAGAAGTCATGTCGCAGTTGGGGACCAAGATCGTCGCGCTGCTGAACGACGAGAAAGACATCAACGCGGTGTTGACCGGCGTCAGCGGCGCGGCCGGGCTGCGTTCGGTGCTGGCGTCGCTTGACTCGAAGCAGCAGGCGTTGGTGCTCGGCCACGCGGTCCCGATGCCGGTGGTGGTCCGCACGAGAGCCTACGACGAACAATTCTACCGGGACATGGGCGGTCCGGTCGCCGCCGCTGCAACCCCCGAGGCCCGGCACGCCGCCGCGCTGGCCGCCGTCCACGATCTGTTCTAAAGGAGGCCGCCGTGGCACTGATCAAGGTTCACTGGAGCAAAGGCGCGTGCGTCATCTCGGACGATCACCCGAAGGCGATGCACGGGCTGTTTCTGCGCTGGTTGATGCGGGGACTGAATCTCGACGGACCGGAGGCGCTGTTTCGGCTACAGCACGAGGTGCTTGACCAAGGGCCGATGTGGATCAAGCTGTCCGATAGCCAGAACACCCGCGACCTGATCGCCTGGTTCCACTCGCTCGAAGGGATGCAGGTGACAGAAATCGACGTGGACGAGAGCAAGCTGAGCAACGAACGAGGCCTTGAGGCGGGTGAGTAGAGCAGCTGTCAGCTATCAGCCGTCAGCTAGAGCGGTATGCAGAGATGTGTGAAGTGGGATGCTGGTTCGGGCAAACCCCTCCCCGCCGGGGAGAGCGGTAGCGGACCGCTACCGCAGGCGCGCAGCGCCGGTGGGGCGTCGTTGTTCAGGCTGCAACCGGTTCACCCCCCCGCGCGGCTGGCGCCGGCGGCCCCCCCCGGGGGGGGGGTTGTCTCGGGGATCCTCGGCAAGCAGCCTTCAAAGCTCTCCGAAAACCGCTCTAATA
>JBBSVG010000039.1:0-9663 GCA_038233775.1 Bacteroidota bacterium
GATCGTGTTCGTCCGGGAAACCGGGATTCGGACCTACATCGAGACCGGCGACCCGATCCAAGCTGACGTGACCAAGCGGCTGCTGATCTCCATCTTCTGGCCCAAATCGCCGCTGCACGACGGCGCCGTCATCATCTCGCAGGGCAAGATCGCCGCCGCCCGCTGCATCCTGCCGCTCTCGGCCAACGTCAATATCGGCGTCAACTTTGGGATGCGCCACCGGGCCGCGCTCGGCGTGAGCGAGTTGGCCGACGTGCTGGTCGTCGTCGTCAGCGAGGAAACCGGGCGCATCTCGATTGCCGAGGACGGCATCCTGCGCGCCGGGTTGACGCCCGATGAACTCCGCCGTCGCCTGATGCTCGGGCTGAAGCTCGGCCGCTCGCTCGCGCCGGCCGCGCCCGACGCGACGCAGGGACCGAGTCCGGTGCCGACGTGACCGACGGGTCGCCCGACGAACCGATGGTCGGTGCGCTGATCCCGTGTTACGACTCGGCCGACCGCGTCGCCGCCGTCGTCGCTGGGCTGCGGCGGCACCTGTCGGCCGACCGAATCTTGCTGATCGACGACGGCTCGACCGACCATCCGGCCGCCCGGTTGACCGACGCGCTGGCCGACGGGTTGATCCTGCTGCGCCACCCGCTCAACCGGGGCAAAGGCGCGGCGCTGCGGACCGGCTTCGCCCACGCGCTGCGGTTGGGCTGGACCGCCGTCGTCACGCTCGACGCCGACGGGCAGCACGACCCCGACCGGCTGCCCGATTTGGTCGCCGCGTTTCGCCAAACGGGGGCCGATCTGGTGCTCGGCTCGCGGATGGACGGCGGCGCGATGGCCGCTCGCCGGGCCGGGATGCCGCTGCCGCGAGTCGCATCTAACACGCTGACCTCGTGGCTCGTCACGAAACGGATCGGCCAATCGGTCCGCGACAGCCAATCGGGCTACCGATTGGTCGGCCGCCGGGCGATGACCGTCGGCGTCGGGTTGAGCCAAACCGAGTACCTATTCGAGACGGCGCTGCTGGTCCGCGTTGCGCTCGCGGGCGGCCGAATCGAACACGTCCCGATCCCGATTCGCTACGCCGGTGAGCCGAGCCGGATTCGCCCGCTCCGCACGACCCTCGGTTTCGCCGCGCTTTGGCTCCGCTCCTGGCGTTGGTGACGACCGCTTCCCTTGCCGATTTTCCCCGTGCCCGACGCCATCTACCGACCCCGCCGCGCCGAACTGGTCGCCCATCTTCGGGCCACTCGCGGCATCCGCGACGAGCGCGTGCTCGAAGCCATCGGCCGCGTGCCGCGACACCGCTTCGTCGAAAGCTCGCTCGCGCACCGGGCGTATGAGGATGTCGCGCTGCCCATCGGCGCCGGCCAGACGATCTCGCAACCGTTCACCGTCGCCTACATGACCCAATCGCTTGGGCTTCGTCGCGGCGACCGGGTGTTGGAGATCGGGACCGGTTCGGGCTACCAAGCGGCCGTGTTGCTCGATATGGGCGTGCGCGTGTTCTCGGTCGAGCGGGTGGCCGATCTGCTCAACCGAACCCGCGCGCTGCTCGACGAGTTGGGCTGCGAACTCGCCACTCGATTGGGAGATGGCACCGTCGGCTGGAACGAGTTCGCGCCGTATGACGGGATTCTCGTTACGGCCGGTGCGCCGAAGATCCCGCCCGCGTTGATCAAACAGCTCAAACTCGGCGCCCGGCTCGTGATTCCGGTCGGCGACGACCGGCAACAGGATCTGCACATCGTCGAGCGGACCGGCGATGGTGAAACGGAAACGACGGTCATCGCTGGCTTCCGCTTCGTCCCACTGATCGGCCGTGACGGGTGGAAAGTATGACGCAATTAGGAGGCGACCCGATGGGCGGCGACGTGCGGCTCGGGACGATTGGCTGGGGCTACACCGATTGGGTCGGCAATTTCTATCCGCCGAAAACCAAATCGGCGACGATGCTCGAACGCTACGCCGAGCACTTTCCGACCGTCGAACTCGACACAACCTTCTACGGAACGCCGCGCCCGAGCACCGTCGCTGGTTGGCACGAGCGGACGCCAGCCGATTTCATGTTCGCCGCCAAAGCGCCCAAAGAGATCACCCACGTTCGCTCGCTCGACGACGTGGCCGACCTCACGACCGTCTTCTGCACGACGCTCCGCGACGGGTTGAAAGAGAAGCTCGGGCCGCTGTTGTTCCAGTTCCCGCCGTCGTTCACCGCCGATGCGTTCGGTCGGCTGGACACGTTTCTCGCCACCTTGCCGACCGGCGACGGGTTCCGCTTCGCCGTCGAACTCCGCGACCGAAGCTGGCTCTCCGGCGGCGTCCGGGCGCAACTCTACGAGATGCTGCGCGGCCACGGCGTTGCCCTCACGCTGCTCGATTGGGTCGGCTGGCCGCGTTTCATCGCCCGCACGGCGCCGTTCACCTATCTGCGCTGGTTGGGCGACCGCGACGCTGTCCCGCCGCCGTTCACCGGGCCGCGCGTGGATCGGACCGCCGACACCGCCTCTTGGGCTGCCCAACTCGCCGCGCTCTCGGCCGACGGCGTGGACGTGTTCGGCTACGCCAACAACCACTTCACCGGCCACTCGCCGAGCTTTCTGACCGACCTGCACCTCGCCCTCGAGAAGACTGATCTGCCGACCGAGCGGCTGCATCTGCCGCCGGTTCCGCCCGACGATGAGGCCGATGGATGAGCGCGCTGCTGCCGCTGTTTCCGCTCCAGTTGGTGCTCGCACCGATGGAGTTGCTCCCGCTGCACATCTTCGAGCCGCGCTACCGCGACATGATCGGCCGCGCCATCGACACCGGCGACCCATTCGGCCTCGTCCTCGTCGCCGAGAGCGGGCTGGCGACGGTCGGGACGCTCGCCGTCGTCGTCGAAGTCACCAAACGCTACCCGGACGGGCGATTCGATGTTCTGGTGCAAGGCCGCAAGCGGTTTCGCTTGATCCAGCCGGACAACTCGAAAGCGTATCTCCAAGCGACGTGGGAGCCGTTTCTGGACGATCTCGACGCCGAACCGCCGACCGAATCGCTCCGTCGCGGTGCGGTCGATAGCTACCTCCGGTTGCTGCGGCTGACCGGCCGGGCGCAAGTCGTCCCCGACGAGGGACCGTTCATCCGGCAGTACGCCTCGTTCGTCATGCTGCCGCTCTCTGGCCTGACGACCGGCGACAAGCAGCGCGTGCTCGAACGCCGCTCCGAAGCCGAGCGCTTGGCCGCGCTGACCGAGCACTTCGACGAGCGCATCCCGCTGCTCGAAGCGGCCGAGAGTCGGCAGCGGCTGATCTGGGGCAACGGTCGATTGTGAGCGACCAGCCCGGCGGCACTATGGTTGCGAGGCGCGGGCGGTTGGCTCCGGCGTGCGGGGCGTCTATTCAGCGGTCAGAACGATGAGGCAGTTGTGACGGGCATCAGCGGGCAGGGCAGAGGACGATGGGCGGTCGTGTTGCTCACGGCGACGATGGCGCTCGGCGCGGTCGGCTGCAAAGGGAGCGGCGAAGCGGGCCGGGGCGAGTCGGTCCAAGCGTCGTACGACCGGGCCAAGTCGCTCTACGACCGGAAGAAGTACGACCAAGCCGTGCTCGAGTTCACTCGGCTGTCGTACCAAGCTCGTGGCACCGAGCTGGAGGACGACGCGCACTATTACTTGGGCCTCAGCCAGTTCGGCGCCGAGGAGTTTCGCGGCGCTGCCGGTGAGTTCACCTACTTGGCCGACCGGCTGTCGTCCAGTCCGTACTACGGCGATGCGCTCTATATGCGCGGCATCGCCTACTATCGGCTCGCGCCTCGCGCCTCGCTCGACCAGACGAACACCGAGCAGGCCATCGACCAGTTTCAACTGTTTATCGAGGCCGTCCCGACCCACGACAAGGTGCCCGACGCGGAAGCGAAGATCACCGAACTCCGCAACCGGTTGGGCCAGAAAGCCGCCAGCGCCGCCGATCTGTATTTCCGCCTTGAAGATTACCGCGCCGCGACGGTTGCCTACGACCGCGTTCTGAGCGATTACTTCGACACCGACTACGCCGACGATGCCGGGCTTGGCAAGGTCCGCTCGCTCGCCTTGCGCCGCCGCTACGACGAGGCGCGCACCGCCATCGCCGAGTTCCGCGCCCGGTTTCCGCAGAGCACCCTGATGACCGATGTCGAGGCCGTCGAGCGCTCGCTGCCCGCTGCCGCAACGGTCCAGATCGGCCGCTGACTTGTCGCTGGCTGAACCAAAAGGCGGATGCCCGAACCGGGTGTCCGCCTTTTTTATACGTCAAAGGAGTTATCTGATGGGTGTGGATCTTTATGTCGAAGACGAGGCGGGTCGCTGTGTTGAGAAGGTTGAGGATAGACAGGGTTATACAATAGATATTGTTTCTCTTATGCGAGATGAGAGCACAATATGTCTGCGGTTTATAGACCCGTACGGGGACGTTGTGTTCAACCAGATTCAGCTCCCCGTTCTCATTCAAGAACTTGAACAAGCTCGTGGACATATAACAGAAGAGCGTGTTGCTGAGATGCTTCGCGAACGGATCAAAGCGATGCGGGAGTATAATCTTCAAGTAGGGCAAGCCATTCCAATAGAATATGAGCTGCCCATTAACCCATTTCGTGCATTGAGCTTACTTGCGCATCTTGATCAACTTCTTGCTGCGGCATCTCGTGCTGTCGAGACACATACCTATTTAAAGTTTTATGGAGATTAGAATCTTGGAAGGGTCGGCTTATCCTGTTGAACGCCGACGAGTTCTGCCGTCGTGCGTGCTGGCGTGCCAGCGACAAAGTGTTCGATCAGGTGTTTCTGGATGTCGAGTGGCAGTTTGCTGCGGCGACGGTTTTGGAGATCGGACATGGGCTAACATAATCAATCAGCCCTTATCTGTGCCAGCCCCTTTTCCTATGCGCCGGAATAGCGGCGGCCTTTCCAGCGCGGACCGCCGCCCGTCAGCGACCAGCGCATCGAATTGAGCGCGATCCCGATGAACAGCGCGGCGGAAACGGGGATGAACAGCGCGTCCGGCAGCAGGCGGTGGCCGAACCGTCGGGCGATGAGGAGCCGGATCGCTGCCCCGAGGCCGAGTTGGACGAGCGGCAGCCCGATCCACACCGCCGCCGGCGACCGACCGCTGACCATTCCGACAATCAGCCAACCGACCGGGGCGACGAACAGCGCGGCTTTCATCAGACACAGCCCAAGCGTCGCGGCGACCGAGCGGTTCAGTCCGGCGAACAGGTTTTTCGAGAACCCGCGCCACGCGTCCGGCAGCGACGTGTACATCCGACAGCGGGCAACCGCCTGCCCATCGGCGAAGACGACCCGGCCGCCCGAGCGCATGACGGCCCGCGACAGCCAGACATCCTCGACGATGGCGCCCGCCACCGCCCGGTGTCCGCCGATCCGCTCGTAAACCGCCCGTCGGATCAGCATGAACTGCCCGTTGCCGACGGCGAAGGCCGGGTTTCCGCTGGCGATATGGCGGATCGGCAAGTACACCACCCAGCCGAAATACAGCATCGGCAGCACCAGCCGTTCGCCGAGCGAGCCCATGATTTGTTGCGGGATGAGCGTCAGCAGGTCAGCCGGGACGCTCGTCGCATGGCTCAGCGCACCGCCGACGCCGCCGGGCTGCAAGGTCGTGTCGGCGTCGAGGAACAGGCGCCAGTCGAGCGCGGGATCGGCGGCGCGGCCCAATTGGTCGCACGCCCACGACTTGCCAATCCACCCGTCCGGCAGCGTCTCGCCGACCAATCGCCGGATGCGTCGGTCGCGGGCGGCGGCTTGGTCGATGGCGGCGGCGGTGTTGTCGGTCGAGCCGTCGTCGAGCACGAGGATCTCACCGACCTCGGGCTGGGCGCTCAGGCTCGACAGCAGCGCGCCGACGGTTTGGCCTTCGTTTCGGGCCGGAATCAGCACCGAGACGGTCGGCTCGACCTGGAGCTGCGGATCGGTCGGCTGGAGCTTTGGCAGGTCGCGCAGGTTGCGCCACGTGTGCAGCAGCAACCCGGCGAGGGCAAGCGTGACGGCGGTCTGATACGGCCACATGGCGACGGGTTCTGGGAATGGGGCGTTTCCCGGAAGCCCCGACCGGCGCTGAAGGTTCCGCCGCCAACGAAAACGGGCCGCTGCCCGAGAGCAACGGCCCGTCGCCCAACACTCGCGGGGATTACGAGGCGAGGCGGGCCACCGCTCGGGGACCGAGCGCTTGGCGCACCTGCGTCAGCAGCAGCGTGAGCTGGAACGGCTTCTTGACGACGCCGAGTCCGCCCGAAGCGAGAAACGCATCCACCTGCGACCGGTCGGAGAACGCGGTGCAGAGCAGCGCCCGTAGCTCCGGGTTGATCGCCCGCAACTGCCCGAACAGCTCGAGCCCGCCGATGGTCGGCATCATCAGGTCGAGCAGCGCCAGATCGACGGGCTGCGCGGCGGCTTGCATCAGCGAGAGGGCCGACTCGCCATCGGCAGCGGGCAAAACGGTGTAGCCTTCGGCCGTCAGCACCTCGGTCAGCAGGTGGCGCAGCGGCGCCTCGTCCTCGACGACGAGCACCGTCGGGCTTGCCGCGCCGGTCGGTCGCTGGGTCGGTGCGAGGCCGAGCACCTGCGCCACGGCCCGCGTCAGTTCCTCAGCGGTGACCGGGGCGAACAGGTAATCGCGGACGCCCAAGCGGAGCGCTTCGGTCGCCAGTTCGACGCTCGGCTCGTCGGCCAGCAGCAGCACTTCGACCGAGCCGAAGCGCGAGCGGAGCGCCGCCACGGCCGACAACGGTCGCGTCACCTCGGGTTGCAGCAGATCGCCGACGACGGCCATCACCGGCTCGGTGGTCGATTGACCGGCCAGCAGCCGGAGCGCTTCATCGGCCGAGGCCGCCGTCTGCACGCGATGTCCGGCGGCGCCGAGCACTTGCGCCAGATGCGCCCGAACGGCGGGTTGCGGGTGAACGGCGAGCAGTCGCGCCCCCAACGGGACCGGCGGCGAAAGCGGCGAAAGGGGAGGGGCGGCGTGCGGCGACATGAGGCAGGGCCACGAAACGCGGGCAGCAGGAGCGCACCGGATTGTCGTCTCGGGTCGCTCTGCGCGCCGAAAGATCGGATCGGCGCACATCAGGTTTCGCCGGGACTTTCCAAAGCCTATGCCCGACGACCACCGGGCCGCTCAACCCGAGCAGAAGGCCGTGTGGCCCGGTTTGCCGACTCGGCGCACCGGGAAACCGCCCGCCGCTTGGCGTTTTTTATCCAACTGTCCGCACCGTTGCAGGGCACCGAGACCGCTGGTTTCACGGCAGTTCCAACCCGAATGCGCGGCGGAACTCGGCCGGCACCGCCGTCGGTCTGCCAGTCGGGGAGATGAAGACGAGCCGGATCGTCCCGTCGAGCACCGTTCTGAGCGGCCCGTCGGGTCGGGCGGGATCGGGCTTCAGGATGTGTTGCTCAGCTCGAAAGGCGCAGTTGCCGTCGGTGTGCATCGTCGAGCGGACGGTCAGCACGTCGTCGGCCAGCGCGGGCGTGCGGTAGGCGAGTTCGGCCCGAGCGACGACCAGCCCGACGCTCCAGCGGGCGAAGCAGCCGAAGTCGAGTCCGACCTGACGCAGATACTCACCCCGTGCCGCTTCCAGATAAGAGAGCAGCGTCGCGTGGTTGACGTGGCCGAACGAGTCGAGTTCGTAGGAGCGGACCGTCAGCGTGGCTTCGAGCGTCATCGGCATCTCCCTGTGGTGGTCGTATCTTCAGCCCGATCCAGCAACCCATTTCGGAGGGGCTTTGCGTTCCGTCCTCATCGCCAATCGCGGCGAGATCGCCGTCCGCATCATCCGCGCCTGCCGCGACCTCGGGCTCGAGACCGTCGCCGTCTATTCGGACGCCGACCGGTTGGCGCCCCACGTCCGGCTGGCCGACCGGGCATATCGCGTCGGGCCGCCACCGTCGGCCGAGAGTTATTTGCGGATCGACAAGTTGCTCGAAGTCGCCCGCGAGAGCGGCGCCGATGCCATCCATCCGGGCTACGGGTTTCTGTCCGAGCGCGCCTCGTTCGCCCGCGCCGTGACCGAGGCCGGGCTGACGTTCATCGGGCCGAAGCGGGAGAGCATCGAGCAGATGGGCGACAAGACGGCGGCCCGGCAACTGATGATCCGCCACGGCGTCCCGACCGTGCCCGGCACCGAGGACGCCATCGACGATGTGGCGACTGCCGAGCGGATCGCGGCCGAGATCGGCTACCCGGTGCTGATCAAGGCGGCGGCTGGCGGCGGCGGCAAGGGGATGCGCGTCGTGGCTGAACCGGGCGAGCTGGGTCGGAGCATGACCGCCGCCCGAAACGAGGCGCAATCGGCCTTCGGCGACGGCCGCGTGTACATCGAGAAGTACGTGCTCGAACCGCGACACATCGAGATCCAAGTGCTTGCCGATGCCCACGGGCACACGGTTCACTTGGGCGAGCGCGAGTGCTCGGTCCAGCGGCGTCATCAGAAAGTCGTCGAAGAAGCGCCGAGCGCGATTGTCGGTCCCGAGCTTCGGGCGGAGATGGGCGCCGCCGCCGTTCGGGCTGCCGAGGCGTGCGGCTACATCGGCGCCGGGACGATTGAATTTCTGGTCGATGCCGAGCGGAAATTCTACTTTCTGGAGATGAACACGCGCTTGCAGGTCGAGCATCCGGTGACCGAACTGGTGACGGGGATCGATCTGGTCAAGGCGCAGCTTCGCGTCGCGATGGGCGAGCCGCTCGGGTTTACGCAGGCTGATGTGACGATGACCGGCCACGCGGTCGAGTGCCGGGTGTACGCCGAAGACCCGCTGAACAACTTTCTGCCGAGCATCGGTCGGTTGGAGCGGCTCGTGCCGCCGTCCGGTCCCGGCGTGCGGGTCGATTCCGGAGTCGAGCAGGGGATGACGATCCCGATCTACTACGACCCGATGATCGCCAAACTGGCGACGTTCGGCCTCGACCGGACGGCGGCGCTCGACCGGATGCGCGGCGCGCTCGACGAGTACGTCGTCGTCGGGGTCCAAACGACAATCCCGTTCTGCCGCTTCGTCATCGACCATCCGGCCTTCCGCTCGGGCGCCTTCACCACCGGTTTCGTTGCGGAACACTTCCGCCCCGAGCTGTTGCAACCGTCGGCCGACGATCCGCTCGCCGCGCTGGCCGCCCTCGTCGCCGCCCACGACAACTCGAGCCGGACGCCGACGGTGCAGACCGTGACGGCATCCGGCTCGGTGGATCGGTCGGCGTGGACCAACCGGCGACTGTCCGGTTCAGTTGGCCGCCGCTCGTAGGGTAAAGCGCGGGATGGCGATATCGAAGGTCGAGCCGTCGGGACGCAGCATCGTGTAGGTGCCGCTCATGTGCCCCTCGAAGGTGCGAATCACGCAGAACGAGTTGTATTCGTGGCTCGCGCCCGGTCGGAGCCGGGGTTGCTGGCCGACGACGCCTTCGCCCTCAACTTCCTCGTCGGTTTCGCCGTTGAAGATGTACCAGTGGCGGCGCAACAGTTGCACCGGCTCGCGACCCCGATTGTGGATCGTGACGAAGTAAGCAAACGCGAACCGCCGCTCGGCGGGCTGCGACTGGCCTTCGAGGTAAACGGGCCGAACGGCGACCTCGATATCGGAAGTTGTGGCGGTGTAGATCATGGGCGGTGTCGTCAGGATCGGGGGGACGGGCTGATCGGCACAAACCCCGC
>JBBSVG010000040.1:0-9590 GCA_038233775.1 Bacteroidota bacterium
CGGGTAGTCTACGGCTTGTGTGTTGTTTTCGGGACCGGGACCCAAGTCAATATCTCTCGGATGCTCCAGATATGCTGCGTCAGCCCTGCGGCCATCGCTGGACTGCGCTGCTGCCATCGACGCTGAAACGCTCGCTGCTCAACCCCCGCAACAGCCACTTGCACGCGCAGCGTTTTGACCGGGCGACACCAGTTGTAGACCGCGTTCTCGAACTTGACTGAGGCACGCAACATCGCCAGCGACTTTGAATAACCCAGACTCTTGCGGGCCAATCGGCTGTTCATCTGCCGACTGCTCAGATGCGTCCGCTCTACGTAGTTGGTGTGTGCGCCCATCCGAGCCAGAAACTCAGCCTCGGTGCCGTAGATCATCCGGCGTCTGACACCAATGAGCCGACCGGTCGGTGTCCGTTCTTTGACCACTTGCAGATAGAGCCAATCCCTGCCCGGACGCTTCCGCTTCGGCGGGCGCCCCCGGCCAGGACGTCGCTCAGGCACCGTTCCATAGACGTCGAGCAACGAGTCGCCAATCGCGCCGTGACCGTCTGAGGTGAGCACCGGCGGCGAGATCGGATTACCCCGGCCCCGGAGCGTCTCGAAAGCATCCCGGCTGGCTTGGCCCTCGCTTTTCCGAAGTCCGCTGGCTACCCGTAGCCGAGTCTCTGCCTCGATCAGGGTTGTGCGCCAAAAGGTGCCACGTTCATCGGTCTCGGGATAGGCTTTTTTTCGCCGCGATTGCCCACGTAACACCAGAGGGCATCGATCTGGGCAGCGGTGACGGCATAATCGGCCAACAACGCTGCCTCGACGCTCTCGACGTGCTGGCTTGCCAGCGTCACCCAATCGCGGAGCGTGTCGTAGGTGATCGAGAGCAGTCGGACGATGCTCGATGGTCGGCTCCCCTCGGCGATCAGCGACAGAGCGTGCAGCATCTCATCTTGCGACTTGCGTCGGCGGTAGAAGAGCGTTCCCTTCGTCTCGGTGAAGGTCTTGCCGCAGGACCGACAGCGAAAGCGTTGTCGCCCGGCGGAGGTTTTACCGAAGCGGATCAGATGGTCTTGGCCGAGCTGGCCGTAGTGCTGACAGAGCGGATTCGGACAGAACTCGCCAACCTGAGCCAGAACGGGCGTCGGCGTTTCCGAGAGCTGAGTCATCGCGACCCTCACGAGGCTTTGATTGTCTTGAAAGCGGATCAGCCCATCAGACGCAGCAACATCTTAGCCGTAGACTACCCGAACGTCGCCGTGCCTTTAAAGCCCCCTGTCACCACAGCATTGCCATTGCCGTCGATTGCCACGCCATAGCCTTCATCTTCACCCGTCCCGCCCGCCCTCACGACGTTGAGCAGCGTTGGCGTCTGGGCAGCGGCGCGAAGGGGGAACACGCTGGACCCTGCGGCTGCCATCAGAGCCGCAAGGCAGGCGAGACGGGCTATCGCCGTGGACAGGGGATGGGACATTCAGCCTCCGATCAGACTGGTGGGGGGATAACGGGCGCCGGATGGCGCAACCGGGAGAGGCTGTGTCGTGAACACTGCAAAGCGATACAAACCTGAATTCAAGATAGCATCGTCGCTCTGCCTTGGACATAGGCAACATTGCCTATGCACCTCAGAACGACCGCTTGATACGAGGACAAAACCCCGCAGAGCACGGGACCGGATCGGCCAAACGCACCGGCGCCCGGTCCATCGCTGAACCGGGCGCCGGTGGTGTCCGTCGATGATCAGCCGTCGCTCAGGCGGTTTCGAGCGAGGCGGAGAGTTCTTCCCAGCGGCCGTAGAGGTGGGCCAACTCGACCTCGGACGCGCGGTATTGCTCCGACAGCGTCCGCAGCCGGTCAGCGTCGGCGTGGACGGCGGGATCGGCGAGTTGGACTTCAAGCTGCGTCCGGTGTTCCTCTTTCTCCGCGATGCTCGCCTCGACGGTCTGCACCTGCCGCTCGACGCCGCGCCGCTCGCGTTGCTGCTGCGCCCGCTGGTCGCTCTCGCGCTTCCGCTCCTCGGCCGTCTTGGGCTTCTCGACGACCTTCGGCTGCGGGGCCGATTTCGCGGCTGGCCGGTCTTTCGACAGCGCCGCGACCGACTCGGCCTTGCCCGCCAGCACTTCGGCCCGCGCCTCGATGGCCTTCAACCGGGCGTACTCGGCGTGGTTGCCCAAGTACGTCTTCAGGTGATGGCCGCGCACCTCGATCACCGTCCGGGCGAGTTGGTCCAAGAAATACCGGTCGTGCGAGACGACGACGAACGCGCCGGTGAAGTCCTGTAGCGCCTCGATCAGCACCTGGACCGAAGCCATGTCGAGATGGTTCGTCGGTTCGTCGAGCACGAGCAGGTTGGCCGGTTGCAGCAAGATCTTGCACAGCGCCAGCCGACTCTTCTCGCCGCCGGACAGGACCGACACCGGCTTGAACACGTCGTCGCCGCGAAAGAGGAACGAGCCGAGCATCGACCGGAGTCGCCGCCGCACGTCGGGATCGTTGGCGGCTTCATCGACGACTTCGAGCACGGTCTTGTTCAGCGGCAGCGCTTCGGCCTGATGCTGCGCGTAGTAGGCGACCATCGCGTTGTGCCCCAACTCGCGCACGCCGCCGTCGGGTGCTTCTTCACCGGCGAGGATTCGGGCCATCGTCGATTTGCCCGCGCCGTTGACGCCGACGAGGGCGATCCGGTCGGTCCGCTCGATGTCGAGCGAGATGTCGTCGAGCACCAGATTCTGTCCGTAGGCTTTCTTCAGATGCCGCAGCGAGGCGACGATCCGGCCAGCGCGGGGCGGATCGGGGAACTGGAACCGAATCGTCGACTGCTCGTCGGGCAGCTCGATCCGGTCGATCTTGTCCATCTGCTTGATCCGCGACTGAACCTGTCGCGCTTTGGTCGATTTGTAGCGGAACCGCTCGATGAACGCCTCGGTCTGCTTGAGCTGCTGCTGCTGGTTGGCGTAGGCGTTGACGATCAGCTCCTTGCGCTTCTCCCGCTCGATCTCATACGCCGAGTAGTTGCCGGTGTACTCGTTCAGCCCGTCGCCCATCCCGAGTTCGACGACTTTCGTCACCATATGGTCGAGGAACGCCCGGTCGTGCGAGACGATGACGACCGCGCTCGGCAGCGACTGGAGGTACGCTTCGAGCCACTCGATGCTTTCGAGATCGAGGTGGTTCGTCGGTTCGTCGAGCAGCAGGATGTCGGGCCGAGCGAGCAGGATCTTGGCGAGCATGACCCGCATCCGCCAGCCGCCGGAGAACGATGCGAGCGGTCGGTACAGCTCTTTTTCCGAAAACCCGAGTCCGGAGAGCACCTGCGCCGTTTGGGCGTCGATCCGAAACCCGTCTCGCGCCTCGAACTCGTGCTGCAACTCGCCCAACTGTTCGATGGCCTTTTCGTAGGCCGCCGACTGGTGATCGACGTCGGGTTGGCCCAACCACGCCGCCAGTCGATCCACTTCGGCCCCGATGGCGATGACTTCGGCGAAGGCGGCTTTGGCCTCGTCGAACACCGAGCGGGTGATCCGGTCGGTTGGCAAATCCTGCGGCAGATAGCCCAACCGGGTGCCTTTGGCGCGGTGGACTTTGCCCGAGTCCGGCGTCCGCTCGCCAGCGAGGATCTTGAGCAGCGTCGATTTGCCCGCGCCGTTGGGTCCGACCAGACCGACCCGGTTGCCTAAATCGACCCGCCAGCCGATCTCCTCGAACAGCGACCCACCAGCGACGTTAACGCCCACATCTTCCAACGAAACCATCCGCTTTCTCCCGGTTTAATCGACTTTCGCGCGGCCCGGCCCCGGCAAACCGCTTACCGAAAGTGCCGGGCAGCATCCACTTGCCGCCCGATGCGGTCCGAACCGCGCTTTGTGTGTACCTTTCTGCCGAACCGAAACGGAGAGAATCGGCATGGAGCGGGTCAGGCTGGCGGTGATCGGGCTGGGAAACATCGCCCAAACGGTGCATCTGCCGTTGTGGGCGGCAGCGGCGAGCGAGGTCGAACTGGTCGCCGTGTGCGACCGCGACGAGGCCAAAGCAAAAGCCATCGCCAAAAAATTCGGCGTGGCGCGTTACTACACCGACCCGGAACAGGTCTATCGCCTGCCCGAAGTCGAAGCGGTCGATCTCTGCACGACGACCGATTACCACCGGACCGGCGCCATCGCCGCGATGGAGGCGGGCAAGCACGTGCTGGTCGAGAAGCCGGTCGCCCGCACCGCTGCGGAGGCGGCCCGGATGGTCGCCACGTCCGAGCGGACCGGGCGCATCCTGATGGTCGCGATGAACCAGCGCTTCCGGCCCGACGCGATGATCCTGAAGTCGTTCATCGACGGCGGCGAGTTGGGCGAGGTTTTTTACATCAAGAGCGGCTGGACCCGGCGGCTCGTCGGTGAGGCGGCGTGGCTGCGGCAGAAGCGGATCTCCGGCGGCGGCGTCTTTATCGACACCGGGATCGTCATGCTCGATCTGTCGCTCTGGCTGATGGGTTTCCCGGCCGTCGAGGCGGTCAGCGCGACGCACTTTTCCCACGGCAAGGCGGCGGTCGAGGACTCGTCGGTCACGATGATCCGGCTGAAGGATGGCCGGGCGATCAACATTGAGGTCTCGTGGACCGTCCCGACCGAGGAGGACCGGCTGTTTCTCCACGCCTTCGGCACGTCCGGCTCGGCGCGGCTGAACCCGCTTCGCATCAACAAAGCGATGCAGGGGCAGTTGGTCAACCTGACGCCGCAGAAAACCGAGCGGTCGGAGAACCTGTATAAACGGTCGTATGAGACCGAACTGCGCCACTTCATCGGCGCGGTTCGCGGGCTGAACCCGGTTTTCAGCACCGCGCGCGAGGCGCTGGCCCGGATGCAGGTCGTCGAAGCGGTCTATCTCTCGGCCCAAGAGCGGCGCGAGGTCGTGCTGTCCGACCCGGCGCTCTGAGCCGATGCGTCCCGCGTCGCGTCGCTGGATCGTCGGGTTGCTCGTCGCGCTCGTGACCCTCGTCGCAGCGGGCTGCGTCAACCCGTTTGCCCCGGCCGAAGACCCGACCATCGGGGTCGAGCAGATCGATCTGCGGACGGTCGAGGGCGTGTTTCGCCAGCTCTCCCGCGCCTATCAGGTGCAGGACACCTTGCTCTACGGTCAAGTCATTGCACCCGATTTTACCTTTTCCTACCGCGACTACGACGCTGGCGGCCAGACGATCACCTGGGGCCGCGATGTCGAGCTACGGACGACGCAGCGGCTGTTCGCCAACGCGACCGCGCTTGAACTGGTCTGGAATGGCTATTTAGCGCTGCCCGACCCCGACCTGCCCGGTGCCGAACTCGAACAGCGCGTCATCCGCTCGTTCACCTTGCGCGTCACTTCGGCCACCGACCTCGAGACGGCCAGCGGCAACGCCGATCTCTTGCTGCGCCGCGCCGCCGTCACCGACCCGTGGCGGATCGTCTATTGGCGCGACGAATCAGATTTTTAAGCGTCGTCAGAGTTGCGCGAGCAGAGCGTCGAGCGCGGCGGTTGAGAGTGGCGTCAGGCCGTCGAGATGTACGCCGGCGGGGAGGCGCGAGCCGGTTTCCATCAGCACATGCTTGAACGCCGAGTAGGTGCGCGGCTGGTCGGTCAGCAGCCGAACGGTTCCGCCCGCGTCGCGGAGGAGTGGCAGCAGGCGCAGTTCGCGCCACCGCTCGGTCGGCAGCAGCGCCAGCACTTCAAGGTCGAGTTGGATCGCGGCGGGAGCTTGCCCGGCCGGGCTCGGGCGGCTGTAGGCGGCGGGCATGGCGTAGAGCATGTCGCGCTCGCTTTCCGACAGCATCATTCGGCCAATCGATGCGGCCGGTCGCTGGTTGACCGCCGCCTGTTTGCTGAACAGCCCGGCCATCTGCGGATCGTCGCCGAGCGCCAGTCGGCGCAACCGGGCGACGGCTTCCGTCAATCGTTTCGACAGGACAACGGCGACCGGATCGTTGGCGCCGAGCGGGTGCGCGTCGAGTCGGGCCGACAGCGCCGCGCCGCGTTCGGCCAGCTTTGCCGCTTCGGTCCGGTTCAGCCGACTCGCCCCGGCGTCGGCGAAGAAGCGGCTGATCGTTTCGGTCAGCGCCACGAGCGAAACCTCGTCGTCGGATGCCGCTTCGTCGGGCAGCGACAGATCGAGCGAAAGCGGGTCGTCAACGCCGATCAGCCGCGCCGTCAACTGGGCCGAAACCGGCAGTTGGGCCAGATGAATCGCTCGGCGGACGGTTTCATCGACCTCCAGCGAGCCGATAACGAGCGTGTGTCCATCGACGGTCAGCGTCACGTCGGTTGCGGCGGTGCGGGCGATGGCGAAGCTTTCCTCGTCGAACGCCCGGCGCAGATCTTCGACCGTCCGGGCGAAGTAATGCCGACCGCGACCGGCCTCGGCCATCCCGGCCAGCAGCGCCTCGTCGTAGCCATCGCCGATGCCGATGGTCGTCGTCCGCAGCCGACGTTGCTGGTGAAACGCTTGGGCCGTCGCGCTGAGCGTGGCCGGGTCGCGCGGGCCGATGTTGGCGTGGCCGTCGGACAGGACGATCAGCGTGCCGTGCTCGCCGAGCACGTCGGCGGCGACCGTCCAGCCGTCGAACAGCGCCGTCGAACCGCCCGGTTGCAGCTCGCCGATGGCTCTTCGCGGCACCTCGGCTGGCCGCACCGGGCCGCAGAGGACGCGAACCTTGTCATCATAGGCGACGACGGCGAGCTGGTCGGCCGGTTCCATCGCGCCCGAGAGCGTCAGCACGACCTCTTTCGCCAGTTCGAGCCGACCGTGGTCGGACATCGAGCCAGAGCGGTCGATCACGGCGCCGATCCGCATCGGCGGTCGGGTTTGCTCGTCGATCCGATGGCGCAGGGTCAGGTCGATCAGCAGATCGAACCCAGTTTCAGCGGGGGAGAGGGCGAGCGTGACCGAAACGCTCGGGTGGTGGGTCGTGATGCGGTGCGGCATGAGTCGCCTCCGAAGGATGGATAGGAGCGGACCGATCCGGCAGCGGGGTTGGCTCCTCCCGAGGCCGACGGTGGGTGAGTCGTGGCGCCGAGCAGGCGCCGCCGGACCGTGTCCGAAAGCACCTGCTGCGACGGCCGGTTTTTCGTCACGCGCCGCGAAATCAGGCGCTTCCTATACACCTTGGCAAGGTGTCTCATCCGAGGGGTTTACGCCAAAGCTCAGCCAAGCCTTGGCGTGCCCTCGTGACCGCACGCCTAGAAACGGCGCCATCCGCTTCCATAGGCTTCCTCTTCTGACAGCATCATCCACTAAATATTCGATGAGGCCTGTTGCCACAGCCGTTAATAACCTTTCATCGTGGCTCTCCATAGCCTGCTCAATCAACGAGAACATACGACGGTTGGTATCATCGCCAGCGATATCAAATTCTGCCGCGATGCGTTCACCAAGGGCGCCAAACAACACAGTAACAGGTGGCTCTTCCGGTCGCCAGTAGTCAATGACTTTCTGATATTCGGCCCGTACACCGTCAGAGGCTGCAAGCAACAAGCTCAAAAAATCTTCGATAGACGTCATAGCCGATACTCAAATGATTATGAAATTATATACGTTTAAATTAGAACGGGTTGTGCTATGCAAAACAGGCTCGAAAAGGCGCTTTTTGACCCGAAATCCGCTCGCATAGCAAAATCTGACAGATAGCGTCAGATTGATGGACTGTCTGCCCCGATTCCTGTCGGCTGACAGCCCATCAAAACAGAGGAAACCTGCTTAAAACACCCCTTTTCTCATAGCACAGCCCGTATTAGAAGCATTAGGCGCGGGGACAGGCGAAGAAGTGCGGACAGCGGGGGCAATCGGCGCTCGGAGCGGGCGGAAAATGCCCGGCAGCCAGCCCGGCCAGCGCGTCGTCGAAGTGGCCGAGTCGGGTTGCGACTTTGCGCTCGGTCAACTCGACCACAGCCGTTTCGTCGGTTGAGAGAAAGACGACCTCGATCAGATCGGTCGGCTCGGCGGCGGCGACGTAGAGGCCGTAGAGCGAATCATCCAGCTCGCTTTTCGACGGCCGCCGGGTTCGCCAGCGCTGCACGATGCGGCGCCGGACGCCATCGACGGTCCGCTCGGTGACGTGGTCCGGCTGCAACCGGACCGCGCCGTGGTCCAGCGGAACCAGCCAATGTGGACGAGTTAGCGTCGGTTCGCCAGCCATCCGGGCGACGGCGCGGGCGATCATTTGGTCGGCTTCGGTCCGGTAGAGCGCTTCGTACGGCTGGCCGACAGGTCCGCGTTCGGCCCAGAACCGGTCGAGCGGCGGCGTTGCGTCGGGCTTGGTCGCGGCTTGCAGCTCGCGCAGCGTGCTATAGACGGCGCGGTGAAATAGACCGTAAGCCGAATAGGTGTCGCCGCTGTTCGGCAAGCGGAGCAAATCATCGAACTGAACCCGTTTCGGGCAGCGGCGGTACGCCTTCAGCCGCTCGACATCGACGGTTGGCCCGCCCATTTGCGCCAGCGCCGGTTCGGTCGGCAGCGATTTGGATTTCTTCGGTTTAACGGGCGGATCGGTCGGGGCGAGACCGAGCGGCGCGAGCCAGGGCGACGCGGTCCGGTTGCGGACGGTTTCGCCCCACGGCCCGGTCAGCGTTCGGCTGAGAAACAGCGTGTCGCGGGCGCGGCTGAGGGCGACGAAGAACAGGCATGCTTCCTCGACCTCGTGGACCGCTTTTCCATCGGCGACCTCGTCGGGCAGCATCCCGAGCGGCGGGGGACAGGTGTCGCCCTGCCGACTGGCCGGAAACGAGCCGACGTTCAGTCTCGGTAGATGGACCGCCGACCACTCCAGCCCCTTGGCGCCGTGGACGGTGTGCAACCGGACGGCGTCGAGTCCGGCGGCCCAAGTTGGCGTCTGGCTGAGGGCATGGTCGGCGCCGAGCGCGGTTAAGGCGCGGATGTGTTTGAGAAACGCTCGCCGCCGGTCCGGTTCGTCGGCTGCCGGGCCGAGCGGCGGGCGGTTGTCGAAGCCGTGCGCCAACGTTAGCAGTTGATGGATCGCCAGCCGGGCGCTGCGGGCGGCAACCGAGCGGTCGTCGAGCAGCGGACGGACGGCCGAATCAGGCGAGACGACCAGCCGAATCAGCGCATCGGAAGACGAATCCGCCGCCGAGCCAGCCGTCGCTTCCGCCCCGATCCGGCGCAACGCCGCCCGCGCGTCGTCGGTCAACGTGAGCGTCTCGACCAGGCCAAACGCGGCCGGAAATGGCTGATCGGCAGCGTTTGCGGCCCGGCGAATCTGGCTGACATCGTCGAGCGTGAAGCTGCCAGCGCGGTCGGCGAAGCGGACGAGGGCGCGGCCGTGCGGGTCGGTCGCAAGGTCGAGTCGAGCGAGCAGATCGGCCACCTCGGGCCGGGTGAACAGGTCGCCCAAATAGAGCGTCGGGATGCCGGCCGCTTCCAGCCGAACCGACAGATCGGCCAGTTGCGAGTGGCTGCGGGCGAGCACGGCTTGGTCGCGGTACGCCGTTCCAGTTGCCTGCAAACGCTGGATCGCCGACGTGACCGACGCGCCCTCGCCGTCGTCATCAAGCGCTTCGGTGAACGCGACCCGGCCGCCGTCGTCCGGTCGCACAGCTGTCCAGCCGGTCAGGCCGGACCGATCCAGCCCC
>JBBSVG010000041.1:0-9570 GCA_038233775.1 Bacteroidota bacterium
ATGGTGCGTCGTGAAGAGGATGCTCGTTCGTCCGCAGCGGACGAACGAGCATCACCGAGCTGCGCTTCTCCAGCCGGTGAAAGACCGGTCCCGGTAGGCGCCGAAGCGCCGGGTAGCAGGCCCCAGGCGCCGGGAGAGATCCCGGTGTCCCGAGCGGGGCATCGAAAGCCTGCCGACGAGAACGTCTCGTTGGGCAGGAAGCGAGTACGCGGGCCGCAACATGAAGTGAAGCCTGGAGCCTCGACACAGAAACAATCCGAGAGCCGAGCCGCTCATTTCACGGCGAAGGCAACAACCGGCGCGCCAGATTCGGAACGCGCGTCGGTTCTCGGCGGGGTATGGGGCGCAGCACGCGTGCAAGGAGGAGTGCGGAACACGAGAGGCCCGTCTGGGCAGCCGCAGTCACGGCAAGGTGTCTCGTATAAGCCAAGGGCGAAAGCGAGCGCTGCACAGCGGGAGTCCGAGGGGATCGTAGTAGTGGCGATGGTCGCGCAGAACAACGCGTCCGGAGCGAAGGGTCCCTGCGGCGAAGGTGTCGACGAAGCAGGTAAGCGTGAGGGAATGGCCGCCACGCGCGGACCTAACCACCCCGACCGGCGTAATCCGGTCGACAAAGTGCGACGACTGCAACGTCGACTGTGGATCGCGGCCAAGCGATCTCCGGGAAGGCGCTTCCACGCGCTGTATGACCACGTCTGGCGGAGTGACATCCTCCAGGCGGCGTGGACGCGAGTGAGGCGGAACAAGGGAGCAGCGGGCGTCGACTCGATGACGATCGCTGCGATCGAACAGGGTGGTGTCGACCTCTTCTTGGAGGAGATTGGCAGCGCGCTGCGCGCAGGCACGTACCGTCCGGCAGTGGTCCTGCGGCGGTACATTCCGAAAGCTGACGGAAAGAGACGACCACTTGGCATCCCGACGGTGCGGGACCGAGTCGTGCAGATGGCGACGAAGCTGGTGATGGAGCCGGTCTTCGAGGCGGATTTTCTTCCGTGCTCGTACGGCTTCCGTCCGAAGCGGAGCGCGACGATGGCGCTGGAGGTTCTGCGGAAACGCGGAGCCAAGGGCGGCCATCACGTGCTCGACGCCGACATCCGCGACTACTTCGGGAGCATCGACCACGAGAAGCTGATGAAGCTCGTGGCGAGGCGCATCTCGGACCGACGGGTGCTCAAGCTGGTGCGGCAGTGGCTCGAAGCGGGCGTGATGGAAAACGGCGAGGTCTCGCGAAGCATCGCGGGCACCCCGCAGGGAGGGGTGATCTCACCGCTCCTGTCGAACATCTACCTGCACGTGCTCGACACGATGTGGCAGCGGGATGGCGCGCAATACGGCACGCTGGTCCGCTACGCAGACGACTTCGTCGTGATGTGCACGACGGGGAAGGCGTGCGAGCAGGCCGTCACGCGCGTGAGGACGATCCTCACGCGTCTCGGTCTCGAGCTGCATCCCGAGAAAACGAGGACAGTGAAGCTCTTCGACGGTGGAGAAGGCTTCGACTTCCTCGGCTGCCACCTGCACAAGCGCATGAGCGGCCCGATCTGGGAGAAGTCGCGCAAGCGGCTCTACGTCCTCAATCGCTGGCCCTCTCGACGCTCGATGAGCAGGATCCGGCAGCGCGTGAAGGAGCTGACCCCGAGGGCGCGATGCCACGCGGACATCCGCGCGGTGATCGCGACGCTCAACCCGGTGCTCCGGGGCTGGGGCAACTACTTCCGGACGGGTAACGCCGCCAAGTGCTTCAACCAGGTCGACGGGTACGTCTGGCGTCGTCTCAATCGCTTGCTTATCAAGCGCAAGGGACGTCAGCTCCAGCCGTCCGAAGTCCGAAGGTGGAGCCGCGACTATTTCGAGAGCTTCGGACTTCACCGACTGCGCGGCACGGTCCGTTACCCGGAGGCTGCATAATGCATCGATCCGAGATGTCGCCGGTAAGCCGTGTGCGGGAAATCCGCACGCACGGTTTGAAAGGGGGCCCTACCGAAACGATCGCGCACGCGCGACCGGGACGGTAGGGTCTACCAATGAGCGCGAATCGAGATCAGGCCGTACCGTCGGCGTTGCGGACGTGGTTCGTCGTTCACTTCGTCGCCGACGTGCTCTTCGCGGTACCGCTCTTCGTCGCGCCCCGAGCGTTTCTCGGAATGCTGGGCTGGTCGTCGGTCGACCCGCTCGCGAGCCGCCTCGTCGCCGCGGCGCTCTTCGGGATTGGCATCCAGTCCTTGCTCGGCCGGGGCGAGCCGAGGGACACGTTCCGCGCGATGCTCAACCTGAAGGTCATCTGGTCGGCGTTCGCGACCCTCGGCCTGATCGTGTCGCAGCTCCAGGGCGGCCCGCCGTTCGGCTGGGCGTTCGTCGGCGTCTTCGGCGGCTTCAACGTCGTCTGGTCGTACTTCCGCTGGCGGCTGCGCAGCGCGCCGCCGCCGTGAGGCGCGTGCTCAGTCGGGCTTCGCTTGGGCGGCGGTCGCGGGCTTCGCTTCCGTGTTCGGCGGCTCGCCGACGCCGCCCGAGACCATGTGCAGGTCGCGCTGCGGAAACGGGATCGAGATCCCGGCCGCGCGGAAGCGGCGGTCGATCTCCAGATGAAGCGCGGTTTGCACGTTGAGCCGGATGTCGATGGAGCGGACGAACACGCGCAACTCGAGGTTGAGCGAACTGTCGCCGAAGCCGGAGAAAACGGTCATCGGCTCGGGCGTTTCCAGAATATCCGGCATTCCCTCGGTCGCGGCGATCAGTTCGCGAAACGCCAGCGGTACGTCGCTGCCGTAGGCCACGCCGACCTTGACGATCAGCCGGGCGACCGAATTGGACAGGGTCCAGTTGGTGACTTTATCCGAGATCAGCGTGCCGTTCGGGACGATCAGTTCGGATTGATCGAACGTCTGCACCGTCGTCGAGCGCAGCCCGATCTTGCGGACCGAACCCCACTCGCCGCCGATCACGACCGTATCGCCGACCCGAACCGGTCGCTCGAACAGCAGGATCAACCCGCTGACGAAGTTGTTGACGATGTTTTGGAGTCCGAAGCCGATCCCGACGCCCAACGCGCCGAGAATCAGGACGAAGTTCTGCAGCCCGAACCCGAGCGCGCCGAAGGCCATCAGCACGCCGACGAAGATGAAAGCGTAGTGCATCAGCGTCAGGGCCGAGTCGCTGACGCCGGATTCGAGCGCCCAGCGGTCGAGCACTTCGCCTTCGAGAAACGCCCGCGCCGTCCACGAGAGGAAAAACGCGAGGTAGAGCACCAGCCCCGCCAGCAGCACGTTGCCGACGGTGATTTGTGTCGTCCCGACCGTGATGCCCGAGCCGACGACGGCGTTCCACGTCTCGACCGACGACGGGACGATCTGCCAGACGGTGAGGATGTAGAGCGCCGTCCCGATCACGAGCAGGATCTGGACGAGCCGACTCAACCGCCGCGCCAGCGCCCGGCCGACGCGGCGGTGGAAGCGGAGTTTGCCGCTCGGCTCGGTCGTGACGACGGTCTGGATGGCGCCGCGAATCAGCAGCACCAGAAACGCGGTCGTGAACACGGCCAGCGCGGTCAGCACGGCGGCGCCGATCAGCCAGCGCGCTAGATCGTCGAACCCGGCGATCTCGGCGACGAGGACGATTCCCGAGAAGCCCGCCAGCGCCCAAGCCGACCGGCGAAACTCGGTCGCGACCAGTCGCCAGCCGACGATCAATCCGACGGCGGCGAGTCCGGTCACGGCCAACCGGCCGACCGGCGTCGGCAGCGGGAGTAGGTCGATCACCAGCAGCGCGGGGTAGAGGCCGAGCAGCAGCCCGAGCCACCGGCGCGAGCCGCGCATCGGCAGCATCGTCGCGGCGACCAGTCCGACCGAGCCGGACAGGGCGAGCCAGATCAGCAGGTTCCAGACCGGCGGCGTCGGCTCGAATCCGGCTCGCGTCATCGACAGCGAGAGGAACACGCCGACGGCGGCCGGGTGGCGCAACAGCCCGAGCCACGTGTGCGCCACGCCCGGATCGCGACGCGCCCGGCGGCGGAGTCGACGGCAAGCCTCGGCCAGCCCGAGCGCAAGCAGGATCTCGACGGCGAACAGCCCCAAATGGCGGCGGAGAAACGAGCCGTTCAGTCCGACCCGCCACGACTCGGCCGGGATTGTCGTGGCGGTGAACCGGTCCCAGAAACCGGTCGAGAGCAGCACCGGCAGCCGCCGCTCGAACAGCGCCGCCCGCTGGGCCTCGCGCAGCGCGTCGGTTTGCCGGATCAACGCAAGGTTCGTCCGCTGCAGCTTCGTCAGCTTCCGCTGTTGCTCGAGCAGCGGCGGGACGACGGCGGCGATCCGGGCCAGCACGCGGTCGGTCCGGTTGATCGCGGCGGTGAACTCGGGCGCCAACTGACCGAACAGCGGGTCGCTGCGGAGCGAATCGCGCCACGACCGCCAGAACCGGCGCCGCGCCGTCCAATCGGTTCGCAGCGCCGTCAACCGGTCCAACCGGCCAGCGATCCGGCCAAGCGTCCCGTCGAGTCGGCGGTTGTCGTTCAGCGCCAGATCGTGCAGCGTCGCAAGGGCTTCCGGTCGCGGCGACGCCCCGCGCCGGTCGGCGTCGGTCACCTGCGCCTCGAGTTCGGTCTGCCGCGATTTTGCCGTCTCAATCTCGGTCGTCAGCGCCGTCAGGTCGCCCAACTCGACGGCCGCCTTGATGTCGTCGTCGGCCGCATCGCCGAGGGCCAGCGAGCGCGACAGCACCTCGTAGGGCGCCGGAACGCCGCGAGCGGAATCGGCCCGACCGCTGCCCAGCCGGATCACGCCGCCGCCGAGCGATTGGGCGCGACCGACCGGCGCGGCGACGAGGAGCAGGGCGAACAGCAGAACGGCGGGCAGGGCGAAAGCGCGCAAGACGGGCAAGGCGATAGATCCTCCGGTTCAGAAACCCAAGTTAGCCCGCGCTATCCCTCAAACATCGGGCGGCTTCCGGCAGCACGCCGCGAGGTCGGTGGCGTGGCCGACCGCAATCGCTGTCGCGACGGTTGATCTGGAAGCGCTTCCGCCGAAATGATTGTTTCGCCGTCTCTGGCCGATGGACATCGCGGTTGGTTGGCTGGAATCGGTTCCAAAGCTGCGAAAATAGGTGTTCAGGCGACGATCATATTAAAAATATAAGCCAAGTTTGGTCTTGACAGGGTTCATCCTGCCGCGTAACTTGACAGCGGAAAGAAAGTCGTTCACAGGCTTCTCGGGGGCGGGGTGGAGCGGATCGAGACTGACGTGTTGATCATCGGCGGCGGGACCGGCGGCGCAGCGGCAGCGTTGCAGGCGGCGGCGCTCGGTGTGCGGGTCGTCGTTGCCGAGCCGACCATCTGGCTGGGCGGGATGATCACGTCGGCTGGCGTCACATGCTTCGACGGCAACGAGGGCGCGCTCGGCGGCGGACTGTTCGGCGAGCTGCGGGCGCATTTAGAGGCGCACTATGGCGGGGCGGAAGCCGTGCGGACCGGCTGGGTCAGCAACACCTGCTTCGAGCCTGAGGTCGCCGCCCGCTGGTTCGCCGACAAGGCAGCCGCGCTGCCGACCCTACCGGTGCTCCACGGCGCCGATCTCGTTTCGGTTCAGCGCGCTGCCGACTGCGTGACCGGCGCCGTTGTGCTGCACGGCGGCCGTGAGGTCGCCATCCACGCCGCTGTGACCATCGACGGAACCGAGTACGGCGACGTGATCCATCAGTCCGGCGCGGGCTACGATGTCGGCCGCGAGTCGCGCGAGCAGAGCGGCGAACCGGATGCGCCCGAGGTGGCCGACGGCGAGGTGCAGGACATGACCTACGTCGTGACGATTCGCGAACTCGATCCGGCCGCCGGACCGCTGCCCGAACCCGTCGCCGCGCCGGCCGATTACGACGCGGCCCGTTACCGCTGCTCGACGGCCGACGACTGCGACCGGCCCGATCCGGCCGTGCAGGGCCACGGGATGCACGATTGGACCTCGTTCATCAACTACGGTCGGCTGCCCAACGGCCGGGCGATGATCAACTGGCCGTTCCACGCCAACGACTTCCCCGGCGAGGTGTTTGGCCTGACGGCGGCCGAGCGGGCGGCGCACCTCGACCGGGCCAAACAGCACACGCTCGGGTTCCTGCATTATATCCAGACCACGCTCGGCCACCCCGAATGGGTGCTCGACGCCGACGTTTATCCGACCGCCGACGGGCTGCCGCTGATGCCGTACATCCGTGAGAGCCGCCGGTTGCGCGGCGTCGTGCGGGTCTCCGAAATGGATGTCGTTCCAGCGCCGGGTTCTGTTCGGCCGCCGTTTCGGCGGGATGGGATCGCGGTCGGCGATTACTTCATCGATCACCACCACTCGAAGATGTTCCCGACGCACCCTGAGCATTTTGCCGAGCATTTTCCGGCCAACGCACCGTTCCAGATCCCGCTCGGCGCCCTCGTTCCGGCCGAAATCGACGGGTTGCTCGCCGCCGAGAAGGCGTACAGCGTGACGCACATCGTCAACGGCTGCTCGCGGTTGCAACCGGTCGTGATGCTCGTCGGCCAAGCGGCCGGAGCCCTTGCGGCGTGCGCGGTGAGATCGGGAAGCGAGCTGCGCGACGTGGCGCCGGCCGAGGTGCAGCGCATCCTGATCGACGGCGGTTGCCAACTCGTCCCGCTGCGCGACGTGCCGCGTCATCATCCGGCCTTCGCCGACGTCATGCGCGTGCTGACGGCCGGCGGTCATCTGCCCGACGAGCCGCTGTTCTTGAATCCCGACGCTCCGATCCCGACCGACGAGGCCGCCGCCCGCTGGTCCGGCCTCGCGCTTGACGGCGACGCGCCCGTTGCACCGACTCGGGCCGACTGGTTCCGCGCCGCCGCCGCCCGATTGGCCGAATCGACAGCCATTGCCCACCGCTCACCTGTTCAGGCTTAGGATCATGCGGATTTTTGCTTTCTTGGTTTTGCTGCTCACGCTCGCCGGTTGCCGCTCGACCCGGCCGATGGCGGCTGCGCCGGTCGCCGATGACCGAAAAGTGCTCTGGTGGGACGCGACGGCGAACTTCGCCGAACTGGCGACGGACAGCGCCGTCGCCGCGAACGTCGCCCGTGCGAAGCAGCTTGGCTTCGGGACGATTGTCGTCGATATCCGGCCGATCTCCGGCGAGGTGCTCTACCCGAGCCGGATCGCGCCGGTCATGACCGAATGGCGCGGGTTGCACCGGTCGGCCGACTTCGATCTGCCCGAATCGGCCATCCGCCACGCCCACGCGGCCGGCTTAAAGGTCTATCTCTCGGTCAACGTGTTTGTCGCCGGGCACAAGCAGTTCCGTCGCGGTCCGGTCTATACCGATCATCCCGAGTGGCAGACGACGGTGTACACGGCGGACGGGCTCATGCCGATCACGCAGTACGCGGGCGGCTACTCGGCGATGGTCAACCCGCTGAACCGCGATTTTCAGGGCTATATGCTGTCGCTGTTGCGCGAGATCGCCAGCCGCTACCCGAAACTCGACGGGCTGATCTTGGACCGCTGCCGCTGGGACTCGATCCGCGCCGATTTCAGCGATACGACGCGGGCCGCGTTCGAGGCGTTTCGCGGCGCAAAGGTTGCCAACTGGCCGACTGATATCTTCACCTACGGCCGCGACACAACCGCGCTCAAAGCCGGTGAGAACCCGGAAAATCGCGGTGCGATGGTCGTTCCGGGTCCGCTCTACCGCGAGTGGTTGGGCTGGCGACCGCACGTGATTCAGAGCTATTTTCAGCAGGCGCGGGCCGCGATCAAGGCGATCAACCCGAGGCTGACGTTCGGCAACTACGTCGGCGCGTGGTACGATCAATACTACGATGTCGGCTCGAACTGGGCGCCGCAGGGCTACGATCCGGGGTTTGCGTGGACCTCGAAAGCGTGGGCCGATGCGGGCTATGCCGGTTCGCTCGATATTCTGTTCGTCGGCACCTATTTCAAGCGCTTCGCCGCCGACGGGCCGACCGACTGGCTCTCCATCGAAGGCGCGATGCGGCAGATCAACGGGTTCATGCCCAAGACGCTGCCGGTCGTCGCGAGCGTCTATTTAGAGGATTACAAAGGCGAGCCGCGCCGCTACGTCGAGTCGATCCGGGTCGGTCGGGCGCATTCGGCCGGGATCATGGTCTTCGATCTGGTCCACATTCGCAACAACGGTTGGTGGGATGAAACGGCCGAAGGGCTGCGGTAACGCTTGTTTTGCAGAGAATTGCCATGAAGAAGCTGATTTGCCTCGCCCTGTTGCTCTGCGCTGTGCGGCCCGCTGCCGCCCAATCGCTGCCGAGTCCGCCTGCGCCGGAAGCTCGCGGGACGTGGGTGCTCGATTCGCAGCTCACCAGCGAATCGGCCGTCGAGGAGACATTCGCCCGGTTGCAGGCGTCGGGGTTCAACCTCGCCTATGTGCGGACGTGGTGGCAGGGCGCGACGATCTACCCAAGCGCCGTCGTCGAGGCGGCCGGGGGACCGCGACAGCACGCGGCGTTCGCCGGGCGCGACCCGATGGCGGAAGCGATTCGAATCGGCAAGCGCCACGGGATTCAGGTCGCCGCGTGGATGGAGTACGGGTTGGTCGCGGCTTACTCGACGACGAAAACGGCGCCCGGTCCGATCCTGACGAAACACCCCGACTGGCGGATGCTCGACAAAACCGGCAACCCGGCGGCGCCGACCGGCTCGGCGTTCTTCTACTGGATGGACCCGGCGCACCCCGAGGTCGTCCGCTTCATCGCCGACATGGCCGCCGAGCTGTCGCGCAATTACCCCGATCTGGCGATCTACGAAGCCGACCGGTTCCGCTACCCGTCGCTCGATTGGTCGTACGCGCCGGTCTCGGTGACAAAGTACATGGCCGAGACCGGCAAGCGCGACCCGGCGCTGATCCAGTCGGGCGACGCCGACGCCATCGACTGGGTCCGCTGGCGGCGCAAGCAGACGACGAACTTGATGCGTGAGGTGTATCGCGCGGTGAAAACGGCCAACCCGGCCGTTGTCGTCAGCGGCGCGGTGATTCCGCCGTACATGCTCGACACGCCGCAGGACAAGTTGCAGGACTGGCCGACGTGGGCCGACAGCGCGTATGTCGATGTGCTCGAGCCGATGCTCTATCTCTCCGACAGTTCGTACCCGAACCTGCTCGCCCGCGCCGTCAACCTCGTCCCTCGTGGCTTCCCGCTCTACGCCGGGATCGACGCGACCTACGATGTCGTCGTCCAGACAGCCGAGAGCAGGCGGCAGGGGACGAAAGGCGTCGTCATCTGGTACGACGGGGCGCTGACGCAGGCGCAGCGGGACGCGCTCGTTCGCGGCCCGTTCGCCACCCCGACCACGCTGCCGCACGACGACCTGCGCCTGGCCGACGGCCGGTTGATTCGCCCGGTGGACGGGTGGACGACGATCCCAACCGGCATCGGCGGCTCGTCGCTCTTGCAGGCGAGCGGACTGGACGACTCCGCCATCGCGCCCTTCAAGCTGATGCGCGGCGGGTCATACGATGTCTATGCGTCGGTTGTGCCGGGTGCGGATCGGGTCGCCGACGCGACGTACGCGGTGTTCGCCGCGAGCGAGACCGTCAGCAGCCAGATCGCCA
>JBBSVG010000042.1:0-9552 GCA_038233775.1 Bacteroidota bacterium
ACCAGTTGCCCAAACGGTCGGTTGGCTTACCAGCCGGCAGCCATTACCGAAGGCGCGGGCGCGGGCGTTTGTACGGCCAGTTGGGCCGGCTGCTGCGGCTGGCGCAGGGGCCGGCCGTGGTAGTCGGTGCTGGCGGTGCGGTAGGCAGCCGTGTTCATGCCCGGCGCCAGCATCACGCCGCGCACGACGGCTGAATCGGTCCCGGCGATGTCAACGGCGGTCCCGATGTGGTCGCGGTCGATGGACAGGTTGACCAATCCCGTCAGGACTTCGGTCCCGCCCGAGGCGGTGCCGCGATAGCGCAGATCGGCCCGGTGCGTCGTGCTCGTCCGCAGGTCGGGGTTGCCGGTCGTCACGAGCAGCGGGTTCGTGTCGTCGGTCGTCTCGCGCAGTTGCGTGACGGACGGAACCGCCGTCGAGGCGCGGTAGAACAGGCTGACGTTGCTGTTCGAGGTGCCGCGCAGGCGCAGGTTCGCCGACGGCAGCAGCGTCCGGTACGACCGATCCACGCTGTACGTCCGGTTGCCCGTTTGGTCGTAGGTCAGCCGCTCGTTTTGTCCGTCCAGCCCGACCGAACCGCTCAGGTCGCCGATCCGGTAGCGATAACTGACGCCTGCCCGTTGCGTGACAATCCGCTGATCTGACGTGCTCGTCAGCGCGGGATCGGGGACGGTGTAGCCGCCGGTCGCCGGATCGAGCAGGAACGACGATTGGTCGGCGTCCCGCGTCGTCAGGCCGGGGGCGTAGCTGAACTGGAGTTGCCCGGTTTCGCCCAACGGTTCGGTGTAGCTCAGGTTACCCGAGACCTGTCGGCTGCCGTTGCCGCCGTCGATCCGTCGGTCATAGGCCGAGGAAACGCCCGTCGCCGCGTCGAGCAGTTGATCGACGGATTGATCGGTGTCGTCGGTGCGACCGTCGAGGTTGAGGCTGGCGTTCAGCGAGACGCTCCGGCCGCGAGCCTCGAATCGGTGTCGCAGCAGCAGGTTCGAGCGCGAGTTGTAGCCGGTCCGGTCGGCGTCGTTGGCCGTCGCGGTTCGACTCAGCAGCGAGCCGTCGGCCAGTTCGCTGCGGCTGATTTGGCTGCGGTTGTCGTGGTTGTCCTGCACGCTCAGTCGGGGCGTGACGGTCAATTGCGTCGTTTCGGACAGGTTCGTCTCGAGCCGCAAGTTGAGCCGATGGTTCGTGTTGCCGCTCGTACCGGTCGAGGTTTCGAGGTAGCGCGGGACGGCGCCGGATTGGGCGAAATAGGTCCGGTCGAGGCTCGCGTCGAGATCGTTGGCGGCGTGGTTGAAAAAATAGCTACCGTTGATCCGCGTCGCCTCGCCCCAGCGGTCGATGTAATTCAGCCCGGCGGCTTGGGTCGCGCTGATCCCGTCCACCTCGCCGATCTGGTAGTTCGACGCATCGTTGCCGCCGCCGCCTCGTCCCCCGCGACCGCCCGGCGGTCCGCCGCGCCCGCCGCCGCCTCGACCGCCGCCGCCGCGTCCGCCCTGATTCCCCGCGTTGAGCACGCCCAACAGGTCTTCGTTGCTGAAATTCTGTTGGTTGACGTTGTTCAGCAGCCCGATTCCGGTGATCCGTTGCGCCCCGTTGAAGCGGTTGATGGCCGCGCCGGTCAGGTAGCGGTTGTCCGGTCCATAGCCGCCGAACAAGCGACCGAACTGGCCGCCTTGCCAGCCGGGCCGCGTGACGATGTTGATCGTCCGCTCGGTTTGGCCGTCGTCGAAACCGGTGAACCGGGCCTGATCGCTCTGCCGGTCGAGCACCTGCACCTCTTGGACGCTGGCGGCGGGGAGGTTGTTCAGCGCGGCCGTCGCGTCGTCGCCGAAGAACTCGTTCCCATCGACGAGCACGCGCTGCACCGTCTCGCCCTGCGCCTCGACCTTGCCGTCCTGAACCGTAATGCCGGGCATTTTCGTCACCAGATCGGCAGCGCTGGCGTCGGGGTTGACCTGATAGGCGTCGGCGTTATAAACCGTTGTGTCGCCGCGCAACTCGACCCGCGCCCGGTACGCTTGGACGACCGTCGGGCCGAGCACGAGCGTATCGACGGCGAGCGCAATCCGACCCAGATCGACCGGCGCCCCGGCGACTCGAACGGTCCGCTCCGTCGGCTCATACCCAACCGACGACAGTCGCAGCCGATACGCACCGGCGGGCAGCGGCAGGCGAAACGCGCCGCTCGCGTCCGTGACGGTCCCGCGCCTGCTCGTGTCGCTCGGCAACCGCGTCGCGACGACGTTGACGCCGGGCAGCGTCGCGCCGGGCCGGTCGGTCACGACGCCGCCAACCAGCTATTGGGCAGCGGCGTCGCCGACGAAGCCGACCAGCAAGGCGACGAGAACACAATCAAAAGCACGCATTCAGACGGGAGTTGGGGGAGAAAAGGGCGGTTCTGGGCGACCGTGTCGCCGGTTGGACCGCCGCCGAGCCGCCCGCATTCCCACCCGCCGCCGGTTCTCGCCACCCGACGCGCTATCTTGTCGGCCGAGCCGGTTTCAATCCATCCACGCGAGGGACGTATGCGCTACGCAATGACAGTCGCTGGACTGTTGCCGCTGCTGGTCGCCGGTTGCAGCTTGCCCGGCGCGGGCGGCGGTGAGCCGACGAACCCGGTGCCGCTTGAACTGAACGGGGCACTCGGCCGCGAGATCGCCGGGGCGGAGGCGGGTTGGTCTCGGGCGGCGCTGCGTCGCGACAGCGTTGCGTTGGCCGGGATCTGGGCGGACGGGTTTTCCCAAACGGTCGCTTGGCGCGATGGCGGGGTCAACCGGCGGCAGGCGTTTATCGGCGAGTTGCGGATGCAAGCCGACACCGCTCGGTTCGAGCCGACGGCCGTCGATGCGGTCGGCCGTGACGTGCTCGTCAGCGGCCTGATGACCGTCGAGACTCGGGCCGACCGGATGCTGGCGCTGCTCTCCCGGACGGTTCCGCCCGCCCACGCAGCCGACGAGCGGCCGGATTGGGCGGTGGTTCGGGTCGTGGAGCGGTGGACGAAAACCGGCGGCGCGTGGCGCGTCGTTACGTCGCGGATCGACGGCAGCGAGACGCTTGCCACCCGGCTCGCCGCGACATCGACGCTGACCATTCTGGCCGCTCAAGTGCAGCAATTCTACCGGCGACCGGTGCAACTCGGTGGCGGCGGCAACTCGTTCGTCGGCCTGACGACGGGCGGCATCGGGATCGACACGTCGGCGGCCGGACCGGTGGCGTACCGGATCGACCACGCGAGCGCCGAGCGGGCGGTGGTCATAGCGACGTTCCGCGACGACATGAACCGCGACGGCAAGTTCGGCGACCGGATGAGCATCACGGTCCTGCCGGGCAGCGTCGGCGATGCCGGTCCGATCCTGCCCGGCGCGCTGTCGGCCCCGCCGCCGACACCAGCGACGACCGGCGTCCGCTGACCGGTTCAGCGGGACAGCACGGCGCAGGTGAGTCGGCCGGTGCAGGTCGGTTTGCCGCGCTCGTCGCGCAGTTCGACCTGCCAGACGTGGAGCGAGCGGCCCCGGTGCGTGAGGATCGCCACGCCGGTCACGAGGCCCGAGGTCGCGCCGCGCAGGTGCGTTGCGTTCAGATCGACGCCGACGGCCATCTGCGTCGCCGGGTCGAGGTTCAGCCACGAGCCGATGGACGCCAGTTCCTCGATGAACGCCGCGTTGGCCCCGCCGTGGAGGCGGCCGGCCGGTTGCAGGTTGCCAGCGACCGGCATCGTCCCTTCGATCCGCTCCGGCGTCGCACTCGTCAGTCGGAAGCCCATTCGCGCCCCGAGCGTGTCCGGTTTCTGCCCCTCGTTCAGCGCGGCGGCCAGCGCCTCGGGCGCCAATTGCCGCATCGCCGTCACATCCACCGCGTCCGGCTGGGTCCGGTCGATCATGCTAACCCTCGATTTTGATATGACTGATCTTCAGGCTTTCCGTGCCCGTCGCGAGGCGGCCAACGCCCGCGTCTTGTCCGCCGACCACTTGGGGATCAAGCGGTTTTTCAACCTCGATAGCGCCGCCTACCGCGAGGGGTCGGCCCTCGATCCCAAAACGAAAGAGCTGCTCGGGCTGGTCGCCAGCGCCGTGCTGCGCTGCAACGACTGCATCGATTACCACTTGGATCAATGCGTCGGGCTCGGCACCAGCGAGGCGGAATTGCTCGACGCGCTGAACGTCGCGTTGGTCGTCGGCGGCTCCATCGTCATCCCGCACCTGCGCCACGCCGTCGCAACAATGGACGAGCTGTTCGCCGAACGCGCCACCCGAACCGCATAGCGATGACCACCGACAGCCCAAACCCGCCGCTGCGCCGATTCGTCCCGTCGCTCTACGTGCAAGTCCTCGTCGCGATTGCCGTCGGCGTGCTGCTTGGCGCCTTCTATCCAGCGGTCGGCGTCGCGATGAAACCGTTGGGCGACGGGTTCGTCCGGTTGATCAAGATGATCATCGCGCCGATCATTTTTGCGACCGTCGTGCTCGGCATCGCCGGGATGGACGATGTCAAAAAGGTCGGTCGGACCGGCGGACTGGCGCTGCTCTACTTCGAGGTCGTCAGCACGCTGGCGCTGATCGTCGGGCTTGTGATCGTCAACATCGTCCGACCCGGCGCCGGGATGCACGTCGATGTCCGCACACTCGACACGACCGCCGTCGCCGCCTACACCGAACCCGGCGCGCTGCACGGTCCGGTCGAGTTTCTGCTGAACGTCATCCCGGCGAGCGTCGTCGATGCGTTTGCGAAAGGCGAGATTCTGCAAGTGCTGTTCTTCTCGGTCCTGTTCGGCTTCGCGCTACAACGGTTCGGCGGCCGGAAAAGCGGCGTCTATCGCGGGATCGAACAGCTCTCGACGCTGCTGTTCGGCATCGTCGGGCTGATCATGGCGGCGGCGCCGGTCGGCGCGTTCGGCGCGATGGCGTTCACCATCGGCAAGTACGGCCTCAAATCGCTCGTCCCGCTGGCGAAGCTGATGGGGACCTTCTACGGAACGTGCTTGGTGTTCGTCTTTGTCGTGCTCGGGCTGATCGCTCGGGCGCATGGGTTTAGCGTGATTCGCTTCGTCCGCTACATCAAGGAGGAACTGCTGATCGTCCTCGGCACCTCGTCGAGCGAGGCCGCGCTGCCGCGACTGATGGCGAAACTCGAACGGGCGGGCGTCGGCCCGGCGACCGTCGGACTCGTCATCCCGACCGGTTACTCGTTCAACCTCGACGGGACGGCGATTTACCTGACGATGGCCGCCGTCTTCATCGCCCAAGCGACCGACACGCCGCTCGGCCTCGGGCAGCAACTGACGCTCTTGGCGGTGCTGCTGCTGACCTCGAAAGGCGCCGCTGGCGTGACGGGCAGCGGCTTCATCGTGCTCGCCGCGACGCTCTCGGCCGTCGGCCACGTCCCGGTCGCCGGACTCGCGCTGATCCTCGGGATCGACCGGTTCATGTCCGAAGCCCGCGCTTTAACGAATCTGGTCGGCAACGGCGTCGCCACGGTGGTTGTGGCGAAGTGGACAGGCGACCTCGACCGAGCGATGTTGAGTCGGCAGCTTCATCCTCCAGCCGATGTGACGGCTCAGTCACAACGGTCGAATTGACGCCGCTCACGGAGCAGCCATACTTTGAGCCGCCGACATCACAGGAACTGCGACCTTGCTTTTGCGAGACAGATAGGGGTATTCGATCAATTTGTAGAAGAGAACCGACATGAAGTAGGTGAGTAACAACGCAACCGCGCCTGCACCCCAGAACCGGGCGGTGAAAGACCATCCATCCCAGATGCTGCCGCGCAAGATCACCCGCAACAACGGCGCATGGAGCAGATAAGCGCTGTAGGAAACAAGGCCGAGCGATTTCAGCGGTCCACGGTCCAGCCATGGCCAAGCCGTGCCTCCAAGCGACACGCCGAGCACCAACACCGCGAAACAGAGGGGCAGCGCCAAGCTGTGCTGTGCGAACACCATCCCGTCTGCGGTCGTCGTTCGGGCGGGGTCGTGGGCCATCAACAGAGCTGCGCCGATCAGGGCGCCCAGCCCGAGTCCCAGCCATGCTCGATCATGGCCCGACCGCACCGCATCGGCCGTGTGGAGGACGGTCCGCTGATAAAGCGCCGCTGCCGCAAGGCCGAACAAGAACGGCAAGAGCAGTGTCAAGATGGTGGAGCCAAGCACGGCGCTGTCGATGGGATCAACCACAGCAACCGGTAGCATGCCGCTTGACAGCTTCGCTGCGACTGAGGGCCAGATGAACAGGTTGTTCAAGGCGACCAGAAGGCCCAGCGCACCCAATCCCCAGGCGGCGATCCCTAACCTTGTCCGCGCCTCACGGCCTCGACCCAACCACGCCAGACCCGCAAAGATCAGCGGCAGGATCAGATAAAATTGAACCTCGACACCGAGCGACCAGTAGACCTCATTGATCGAGTGATAGGTGTAGTCGGTTAGCGTGTGGAGGAAAAACAGGTGCGCGACCAGTTTAACAAGCCCTGGGCGCGAGTATGTGGATGGGATAAACGCTGAGAAAACAAGAAGCGATGCGTAGTAAGCTGGCAGGATGCGCAACGCACGTTTTCGGAAGAAGGGGCCAAGCGCCGGACGGGCTGTGCCGGTACGCAGGGCGCGCCAGAACGGCATCGAGAGCAGAAAGCCGCTCAGCACGAAGAACAGGGTGACGCCTTCGTAGCCGCCAGCGATCAGGCTGTTCGGCTGTGCCAGCACGCCTTTGAGCAAAATGGCTTGGACGTGAAACCAGTACACCAGCAAAAACGCCAGCGATCTCAGGGCGTCCATGCCGGGGATGGCGTTCTTCATCCCTGCCGCTGGGTCATAGCCACGCAGGCTCAACGTGTCGAACCGTGGAAAACGCAAGGGGTTGTGTTTGAGGGTGATCGCAGGAGGCCTGCGAGGGCCGATCTTCCCGCACGGTGTAGATTGGGGCCGGGCTATTCGACCGTAGAGGGCTTCTGCGTCGGCGTCCCAACACCCGCCGATTCGGAGAGACTATCGAGAACAATCCTTTTTTGCCCTTCATTCATCGGCCACCCGTTACCACTTTAACGCATCCCACGCCGCCCGTTCGCGCCAGAGCAGGACGAGGTGTTTCTCGGCGATGGCGCGCTTGAGCAGCGAGCCGAGGAAGCCGAAGAATTTCAACTTGCCGAGCACGCCGGGCAGGGCGACGTAGCCGAGCGCCAGATGCTGGCCGAGCGAGACGACCTCGCCCATCAGTTTGGGGCGGTAGATCTCGGGCGACCGACCGGCGAGTTCGGCCACCAAGTTGTCGGCGGCGACCCGACCCTGTTGCAGGGCGAACTGCGCGGCTGTCGGGACCGGGTTGCCGGTGGCTGGGTCGATGGCGAGCGCGTTGTCGCCGATGCCATAGACGCCGGAGAAGCCTTTGACGGTCAGCGTTTCATCGACCAGAATCCGCCCTTGCCGACCGACGGCGGCGCCCGCTTGGCCGACGATCTGGCTCGCCTCGATCCCGCCCGCCCAGACGATGGTCTCGACCGGCAACCAGCCGTCCGCCTCGGCGCCTTCGACCGGACTGCCGTCGTTCCGGCGGAGCTGAACCGCGCCCGCTTTGGCGCCGGTGACTTTGGTCTCGACCAGCGTGCGGATGCCTTTTTGGGTCAGCGCCGCCGCCGCTTCGCGCGATGGTTTGACGGTCAGCGACGGCAAGATCCGCTCGCCGGCCTCGACGACGACGAGCTGCCCGGCGCCGTCGGGGTCGCGCTCGGTCCACTCGGTCACTCGCTCGGCCAGTTCGCCCGCGAGTTCGACGCCCGTCCAGCCGCCGCCGCCGAGGGCGACCGAGCGAAGCCGCCGCCGCTCGGCCGGGTCCGGTTCGCCGAGCGCCCGTGCGTAAGCCGCCTCGATGTGCGTCTTGATCGCAGCGGCATCGGCGGCCGATTTCAGCTCGAAGGCGTGCTCGGCCAGACCGGGGATGCGAAAGAACGCGGTTTTGGTCCCAAGCGCGATGATCAACCGGTCGTAGGTCAACTCGCCGGTCGAGGTCGTGATCCGCTTCTCGGCCAGATCAATCCGCGTAATCGTCCCCTGCCGAAAGCCAACGCCGCGACCGGCGAGCAAGCGGGCGAGCGGAATCGTCACGTTCGTTCCGTGCGCCGCCGCCTCGTGCAGCCGCGTCTCGAGCGTGTGGTAGGCGTTCCGGTCGATCAGAGTCAGCTCGATCTCACCGGCTGGACGGGCGGCGGTGCGGAGTCGCGGCCGCAGCTTGCGGGCCAGTCGGAGCGCGGCCGTCACGCCGCCGTAGCCCGCGCCGAGCACGACGATCCGCAGCGGGGTTGCCGAATCTGAGACGTTCATAAGGGCCTCCGGTGTCAAGGCAGAGAATCGCCGCCTGGTTGATGGGCGTTTTGGCCCGATCTGCGCGGCATCCGCCCGGCCTATGCACAGGCGATACCCGATTTTTCACGACTTCGACCCTTCTCCCCGATGCCCGGACCCCGACCCGACCGCAAGACGCCGATCTCCCGCCCATCCCGACCGAAACCCGGCTCCAAGCCCGGCAACCCGAATCCCCGACCGCCCGGAAAACCCGGCGCCCGCGTTTCGGGTCACGGCCCGGATCGCCCGGCCCCGGCGACGCCGTCGGCCAAGTCGGCGGGCAAACCGGCGCGGCGCGGCGTGGTGCAACGGCAACTCTCGCCGGTTGAGATCGCGGCCCAGCGGTTCGCCTTGCAGGTCGATGGGCTGATAACCGTCCTCGCCGAGCGCCGCCCGGCCGACGCGACGATGGCCGCGTTCTTCCGCTTGCACAAGGGGCTGCCCGAGGCCGAGCGGGGTCGGGTCGTCAACGCGATCTACGGCGTGCTGCGGCACCGGATTCGGCTGGCGGCGCTGCTCGATGAGGCCGTTGGGTCGGGCGTCCGCGACGAGCCGCGCTGGCTGTTGATCGCGTATCTGATCGCCGTGCGCGGCCAGACCGCCGACCGGATCGTGCCGGTGCTGTCGAATCTGCCGCCGCGACACGTGTTCCGCGAACGCGACATCGCCTCCGCCGTCGGTCGCCTGCGGGCAACGGTCGGGACGCTGGCCGACGGGTTGCCGCCGGTTGAAGGCGTCGCCGTCGAGACCTCGCTGCCGCTCTGGTTCGCCCACGCGCTCGTCGCCGATGGGCTTTCGCTGGACGAGATTCACCGCTTCGGCGAGGCCATCGGCGAACCGGCGCCGTTGACGCTGCGGATCAACCCGATTCGGGCGCCGCGCGAGGCCGTTCGGGCCGCCCTGCGCCGGGCCGAGATCGAGACGGAACCGACGACGCTCTCGCCGTGGGGATTGGTCGTCCAGAAGGCGTCGCCGTCGGACGTGTTCGCGTCCGAACCGTTCAAGTCGGGCTGGGTCGAGGTGCAGGACGAGGGGAGCCAACTCATCTCGCTGATGGTCGATCCGAAGCCGACGTGGCGCGTGGCCGATGCGTGCGCCGGTGGCGGCGGCAAGACGCTGGCCCTTGCGGCGATCATGGCGAATCGCGGCGAACTGGTCGCGCTCGACATCGCGCTGAACCGGCTGCAGTCGCTCAAACTTCGGGCGCGACGGGCCGGCCTGTCGGCGGT
>JBBSVG010000043.1:0-9524 GCA_038233775.1 Bacteroidota bacterium
ATTATATGCCGGCCTGCCCATCGGCCAACTGGTCGCCTACTCGTTCACCCGGCGCGACTGGCCCGAGCATCAGGTCGCTTTGCTCGTCCGCATCGGCCGCGTGCTGGCGCTGACGTGGGACCGTGTGCTCCGTTTCCGCGAGACGCTCCGCATCGCGCTCGAGGACGGGCTGACCGGGCTCTACAACCGCCGTTATTTCAACGAAACGCTGGCCCGCGAGGTCGCCCGTGCCCGGCGCTACGATGTGCCGATCTGCGTGCTGATGCTCGACATCGACCATTTCAAGCGCTACAACGACACGTTCGGTCACCTGGTCGGCGACGAGGTCCTGCGCCGGGTGGCGCGGTTGCTGACGCACTCGCTGCGGAAATCCGACGTGCTGGCCCGCTACGGCGGCGAGGAATTCATCGTCCTCTTGCCCGAAACCGGGCTGGGCGACGCCAAAGAAGTGGCCGAGAAGATCCGCAAGGCCATCGAGGGCGCCGTGATTCCCGGCAGCGAGTCGCAACCGATGGGTAAGCTGACCATTTCGGTCGGCGTCGCGGCGATGAGCGAACTGAGCGAACCGACACCGCAAGCGCTCGTCGAGCGGGCCGACGCCCGGCTCTACGACGCGAAGGCTCGGGGCCGCAACCAAGTCAGTACCACCGACTCGACCGACGTGCCCGCCCCGTCCGCTGCCCCACCCGACGCCTGACGATGCGACGGACTTTGCTCCTGACCAATGCCCGAATCCGACCGCTCGGTCGCCCGGACGAACCGATCCACGACGCGCTGCTGATCGGCGCCGACGGCCGCATCGCCGGGATCGGCCGCGCCGCCGATTTTGCGAGCCTGACGGTGGATCGGCTCGATCTCGCCGGCCGAACCGTGCTGCCGGGCTTCATCGACACGCACACGCACCTCGCTTGGCTGGGCAGACGGCTGACGACCGAGGTCGATCTGTCCGACTGCGACACCATCGAAGTCGCCGCCGAGCGGGCCGCCGAAAAAGCTCGCCTGCTGCCCGACGGCCTCTGGCTGACCGGCGGCGGCTGGGACCCGACCCGGTTCGACCGGCCGCCGACGCACGCTGATCTCGACCGGACGCTGCCCGACCGACCCGCCGCCCTCTGGAGCCGCGACCACCACGCCGTCTGGCTCAACCGCGCCGCGCTGAGCCAAATCGACCTGACCGGCACGCCGCCGGATGAGGTCGAGCGCGACGCCGCCGGTCAGCCGACCGGGATCGTTCGCGAGACGGCCGTCGCCCGAGTCTATGCCGCCATCCCGCCGCTCGATCCGGCCACGCTCCGGGTGGCACTGCTCGCCGCACAAGCTCACCTGCACCGGCACGGGATCGTCGCCACCGGGACGATGGAGGACACCGTCATTCGGGCCGGTCTGGCCGAGCTGGAGCGCTCGGGCGAGTTGCGGCTGCGCGTGTCCGCTGCGGTTCAGGTCGCCGAGTTCGATGATGCCCGCCGCGCCGGGCTGCGGACTGGACAAGGATCGGATCGACTGCGGATCGGTCCGGTGAAAGTCTTCGCCGACGGCACACTCGGCTCGCGCACGGCCCATCTGCTCGAACCATATCTCGACCGACCCGGCTCGCTCGGCATCCCGACCGTTCAGTCCGACGAGCTGACCGACCTGATGATTCGTGCCACGGCGGCTGGGTTTTCCGGCGCCGTCCACGCCATCGGCGACGGCGCCGTGCGGGTTGCGCTCGACGCTTTCGAGGCCGTTCAGCGGGCGCTGCCGACGGTTCGGCCGCCGATGCCGCACCGGATCGAGCACGCGCAACTCGTCCACTCGACCGATTTGCCCCGCTTCGCCCGGTTGAGCGTGACCGCCGCGATGCAGGCGATTCACCTGCCCGGCGACGCCGACGCGGCCGATCTGGCGTGGGGCGACGAGCGCTGCCGGACGGCGTACCCGTTTCGGTCGCTGCTCGACAGCGGCGCAACCGTCGTCCTCGGCTCCGATGCGCCCATCGCGACGGTCGATGTCCCGGCCGGACTCGCCGCTGCGGTGGCACGCTGCCCGACCGGGAGCACGGCACCGTGGCACGCCGACCAATCGATGACCCGCTGGGAAGCGCTGCGCGGCTACACGACCGCTGCGGCCGGGAGCATCGGCTTTGGCGACGTGCTCCCGGCGCTTCAGATCGGCCGCGTCGCCGATCTTGTCGTCCTCTCTGCCGATCCGCTGGGCGACACCGATCTCGCGTCGCTTCGGGTTGAGATGACCTTCTCCGCTGGCGAACTCGTCCACGATGGCCGCTGATGCGCCAATGACCGCTGATTTACACGATACGCTCGGCACCGTCCGCGAGGCCGGTCGGCTGACCGACCGCGATCTCGACGCGATGCTCCGCTCAGACGATGTGGCCGTGCTCGGGCTGATCGGTGGCACGGCGCGGCGCACACTGGCCGGCGCAGGCGAGCCGACGCGCGCCAAGTTCGTCGAGTGGCGACCCGATCAGCCGATCCCGACCGACGAGACCCGAGTGATCGTCGTCGGTGCGGCCGGGATCGAAACGGCGGAGCACGGGCTGGCGCAACTCGTTGGCGCATCGGTGCTGGGGCGCTGGCTCGATCCAACCGACCTCGCCCGACTTGCTTGGACAACCGACGGGGGCGCCCGACCGCCCGGCGTTCGGCGCACGCTGGCCCGACTCGTCGCCGCCGGGTTGACCGGGCTGACCGAGCGCGGCGGAGAATCGCTGACTGGTGCGGGCAGTCTGAGCGGTGACGAGTGGACCGGCCTCATTCGCGAGGCGCACCGGCACCGACTCGCCACGGTCGCCGGACTGCGGATAGGTCCGGCCGACGAACCTCGGGCGACGCTCGATCATCTGGCCCGGCTGCGGGCGTTTCAGGAGGAGACAAGCGGGTTCGCTGCGGTCTGCCTCTCGGCTGAACCGGGCGTCGGCGCGGTCGCTTGGCTGCGCGGCGTGGCGGCGGCGCGGGGTTATCTGGACAACATCCCGTCAGTCGAGATCGACCCGGCCGGACTGGCACCGATGCTCGTTCAGCTCGCCCTGCGCGGCGGCGCCGACGGGCTGCGGCTGCGACAGGTGATCGCCCGATGATTCGGCTCCGACCGCTCCGACCGGCCGACGCGCCGGACCTCTACCGGCTGCTGACCGGCGCCGCCTACGCCCGACATCAACCCATCGTCCCGCTGACCGGTCGCGCCGAAGCCGACCGGCTGATTGAGCACTACGCCAAACCGGCGCCGGAGAGCGGGGCGACGGATCGGTATTACTGGGCCATCGCCGACCGGATCACGGATCGGTTCGTCGGTCGGGTTGGGCTGGAGGTCCGCTCGTGGTCGCAGGGGATCGGGATGATCTCCTACGCGGTCCTGCCCGAGTCGTGGGGACGCGGCGTGGCGACCGGCGCCGTCCGCCTGCTCGTCGATCTGCTGTTCACGACGACACCGCTGCGGCGGATCGAGGCGATCTGCTCAGTGGACAATGCGGCGTCGATGCGGGTGCTGGAGCGAGCGGGTTTGCTTCGGGAAGGGCTGCTGCGCGGCTACTTCGTCATCCACGGTGAGCCTAAAGACCACCCGATGTTTGGGCTGCTCCGCTCCGACTGGCTCGCCCGCCGGGCCTAACGCGAAACGGGCAGCCAGAAGACCGCCCGTTTTCGTGTTGCCGATAGTTGTCATCCTGAACGCAGTGAAGGATCTGAGGTCAGACCCTTCACTGCGTTCAGGGTGACAGACACAGGTGAATCAGACCTCTTCGCTACTACGGCTGATCGGTCGGCTCGGCCTCGTCATCGCCGAAGAATTCTTCGGTCTCGCGCATCCGCTCGTCGTGCTCGGCCATCGTCTCGACCGACGGGCCGGTCGGCGTGTCGGGCGCCTCGACATCGCTGTCGTCGGTCTCTTCTGGCTCGTTGGATTTCGGGTGCAGGTCGTGGTCAAACTCAGCGCTCTCTTCGGGCGTCATCTCAGGCATCGGCTTGGGCATGGCAGGTCTCTCCGGTTAGGGGTCAGGGGGTGAGAACGATTTTGGTGCAGCCGTCTTGCTTCTTCTGGAAAATCTCATAACCGCGCGGCGCCTCGGAGAGTGGCATCCGGTGCGAGATAATCGCCGTCGGATCGACTTCGCCGTTCAGGATCAGCTCGAGCAGCGGTTCCAAGTAGCGATGGACGTGGGTCTGACCCATCTTCAGCGTCAGCCCTTTGCCGAAGGCGGCGCCCATCGGAAACTTGTCGAGGAACCCGCCATAGACGCCGGGGATCGAGACGGTGCCGCCCTTTCGACACGCTTGGATCGCCTGCCGGAGCGCGTGCGGTCGGTCGGTGCCGAGCTTCGTCTTCTGCTTGACCAGATCGATGATCGCGTCCGGCGACGTGCCGTGCGCCTCCAGTCCGACCGCGTCGATGCAGACGTCCGGGCCGTGGCCGCCGGTTTTCTGCATCAGCAGCTCAACCACGTCGCCGTCGGTCGAGTAATCAATCGTTTCGGCCCGACCGACCGATTGGGCCAGCCGCAGCCGTTCGGGGAACCGGTCGATGGCGATCACCCGCTCGGCGCCGAGCAAATAAGCGCTCTGAATGGCGAACTGGCCGACGGGTCCGCAGCCCCAGACGGCGACCGTGTCACCGGGCCGAATCCCGCCGTTCTCGGCCGCCATGTAGCCGGTCGGAAAAATGTCGGTCAGGAACAGCACCTGCTCGTCGTCCAACCCATCGGGCACCTTCATCGGACCGACATCGGCGAACGGAATGCGGACGTACTCAGCCTGACCGCCGGCATAGCCACCATACATGTGTGAGTAGCCGAACAGCCCCGCGCCGCTCGCGCCGTAGGCGGCTTCGGCAGCCTCGGCGTTCGGGTTCGAGTTGTCGCAGGCTGAATAGAGCTGCCGCTCGCAGAAAAAGCAACTGCCGCAAGCGATGGTGAACGGAACGACGACGCGGTCGCCTTTGCGTAGGTTCGTTACCGCCGAGCCGGTCTCGACGATCTCGCCCATGAACTCGTGGCCGATGATGTCGCCCGGCTTCATGCTCGGGATGTAGCCGCCGTAGAGGTGCAGATCGGAGCCGCAGATCGCCGTTGAGGTGATCTTCAGGATCGCGTCGCGCGGGTTGAGAATCTCGGGATCGGGCACCGTATCGACCCGAACATCGCCCTTGCCGTGCCAGCAGAGTGCTTTCATGAACCGATGGGTGGGGTTAAGCCTTGCGCTCGGCGGCGGCCCAGAGGGCGATCAGGCCGAGTTCGGCCACGGCGTCGAGCAGATAAATCGGCGAGATGCGCTTCTTCGGGACATAGACCAGATCGATGGCCGTCAACGCCGCCGCGCTGCCGGTCGCCACGAGCACCGCATCGCGACTGACCTCACCGCGACGGGCGGCGTCGAGCAGCGTCACGCCGACGACCGTGATCAATCCGGCGACCGTCTTGACCAGCCAGCGGTCGGTTTTCGGTCCCGTCACTGCCTCGAACGAGCGGATGTGGACGATGGGCCAGAGGCCGGTCGCCACGTAAAACCCGCCCTGCGCCCACGCCAGCGCCACTTTCGCCTGTTGAGACATCGGGTTATCTGTTGTCCTGTTGGGCGGTGGAGGCGCCGGTCGGGATCTCGCCCGCCTCGGCCATCTGCTTGAACCGGCGCAGATCCTCGCGCACCTGCCGGTTGGGGTTCTCGCCGAACAGTTGGGCGATCCACTTGCCGAGCATCCCAGCGGGCGGATCGTACTGCAACTCGACCCGAACCTCGGTTCCGCGACCGGGTCCAAGTTCGCGGAATGCGACCGACCCGACGTTCGGCACCTCGGCCTCGGGCAGCGAGCGCCACGCGATCAACTCGCCGTCCACCTCGCGGAAGATCTCGGCGTCCCACTCGACCTTCGATCCGGCCGGACCTTTGGCGACCCAGTGCGAACGGGTCGCATCGAGTTCGACGACCGATTCGAGATGCGACATGAAGCCGGGCAGCGACTCGAACCGGCGCCACGAGGCGTACAACTCGGCCGCCGGGCGGTTGATCGTGACGGTCTGCTCGACCCGAATGCCGCGATGCACCGGCGCCACACCGTCGCGACGTGACTCGTCGTCGGTTCGCAGGCCGAAGCCCGGCAGCGAGAATCCGGTCGGCGCCCCGGTCGCGCCACGAGCGGCCAGCGCGGCGCCGAGTCCGGCGGTGACAAGCCCCGCCGCGCCGCCGCGCCTCAGCCCGACAACAGCGAGCGAGCCGCCAGCGATCAGACACAACACCCGCTCAGCAGCGGTCCGATGATGCGTCCCAGCCGTCGGAAACTCGGCGGCGGGGACTCGTGGGATGGGCAACGGCGGCAACGGTTCGGTCATGGTCGTCCTCTGTCAGATGCGTTCGGCGGCTTCCTGACCGGGCGTTTCCCCGGCGGACGTGTCGGTTGAATCGGCGCCGAAGCGGATGCTCGGGCGAATCTCAACCGAAGTTTCGGGGTGCGTGTCGGGCTCCAGCGGCGTCATCGCGGACGGGCCGCGAACGGTCGTCTCGTCGGTCACGTCGCCGTCGTCGAGCACCGGACCAGCCATCGACTCGTCGTCGGCGTCCTCGGCCCAGGTGTCGGTTTCGGGCTGACCCGTCAGCTTGCCCACTACATCGCCCAGCCAGCCGCTGACCGTCGCCCGGCGCGATTCGCCGCGAACCGGATCGAGCAGGTACATCAGCCCGGCGCCGATGGCGATACCGCCCAACCAGAGTCCCTTGCCCGGCTTGTCTTTGCCCATCATCGTCTCCCCCTTGTCCAAGTCCGTCGTGTAGCGATGCACTCGCCGAATCCACGCCAAGCGAAAAATCGGCCTCGGCATGGCTGAAACCGGCGCTTGGGCTGATTCGCTCCCGTTGCGTCTCTCACCGCTGGCCGAATCGACCTCGCGTAGGCAAGAGGCGTCGGGGCTGAAACGGACAGAGGCGCACCGGCCTAACCGATGCGCCTCTGGGCTGCCGAACATCCCATTTCACAGCGAAGACATCACTCACCCTTGCTGTCACCCTGAACATCGTGAAGGGTCTCACGCCGAGGTCAACGGAACGTCATGCGGGCTTCTGCATGAGATCCTTCGTTTCACTTAGGATGCCAGCTCGTTGATTTGAACGGCTTGTTCACCGGGAACTGGGATCAGAGCGCTTCGTACACGGCGTCGATCTTCGGTTCGAGGTCGTCCCAGACCTCGTCGAGTTCGCTCGAATGCGTCGCGCCTAAATAGGTCGTCTCGTACTCGTCCGGCTCGCCGTCTGGGTCGAAGATGACCGCGACCGAGCCAGCGGAGACGACGAGCGGCACCTCGCGCAGGTCTTCGGGCAGCGCGTCGCCGTCGATCAATGCGTCCCAAAGCGCGTCGCCGAGGTTTTGCAGCCGGGCGATCTCGGCCTCGGTCAGCGTCGGGACCGGCTCACCGGGCTGGACCGGTCGGACGCCGAGCACGGCGATATGGGTCGCGTCCTCGTAGGTCTCAAGCCCGCAGACGATGCCGGGCAGATCGGACAGTCGAACCGGCTCGATGTCCTGTTCGTCGAGCAGATCGGCGACGAACGCCACGGCGGTCAGGGTCACGTCCGGGGTTGCATCGGCGGGCGGGTCCTAGCCCTCGGCGGCGGTGCGGAGGGCGGTTTCGAGCCAAGTCATCGGTCGTCTCCAGAAAGGGGGAAAGGGATCGGCAGCCGGGGCGAACACCATGCCCCGACCAGGCGGACTCAACGGGGCACGGCGCCGAGTTGACCGAGCAGCGCGTCGATCTTCGGGGCGAGCGTGGCGTCCAAAGCGCGGGCGCGTTCGGCGGCGGCGACGGCCTCGGCGGTGCGGCCGACCGAAGCCAGCGCCCCGGCGAGGTTGTACGACGCCTCGGCCTGCGCCGTGCGACCGAGCGCTTGGGCGCCGGGTCCGTTCAACTCGACCGCCCGTTGCAGATCGGCCGCCGCGCGGTTGTACACAGCCGTGGCGCTGTCTGCCGCGCCCGAGCCGCGAAGGGCGGCGGCCCGGTTGATCCGCAGCAGCCCGCGACGAACGAGCACGAGCGAGCCGTTGTCGGTCCGGGCCAGCGAATCGAGCATCCGTTCGGCGTCGGCCCCGCGCTCGGCGGCGATCAACACGTCCACGCGGCCGAGTTTTGGTCCCACCGCGTCGGGCACAATGACTTCCAGCGAGCGGTACTCGCGGTCGGCCTCGGCAAACCGGCCGTGCTCGGTGTACCACTCGGCCAGCCCGCGCTTGGCCTCATAAAGCGAGAGCTGACGACGGGCGTAGCGGTACACGGTCCGGGCCGGTTCGTCGGTCGGTTCGGGCTGCGGCGGCGATTGACCGGCGGCGAACGGCCAGTCGCGGTGTAACTCGGCGATCTTCTCCCGAGCGAGCAAGAGATCGAACGTCGTCGCGCCGAAGGTCGAATCTCGGGCCGAGGGCGGAATCGGCGAGCCAGTCGGCGGACCGAGCAGACCCATCTGAACGATCCCGTCGGCGAAGGTTCGGGCGAGCAACTGGTAGCCAGAGTAGGTCGGGTGGACGTGCTCGAGCATCAGGCTGTCGCCGACCACGCCGCCGGGGCTCTCACGACGAAACGCGGCCTCGACCTCGACGAGCGGACCGTTTTCCGTCCGACAAACCGCCCGCGTCACTTGGCTGTCGGTGGCGCGGAAGCGAAGTCCGTCGAGCGCTCGGGCCTGATGATACGCGGTCGCGGCGGCCGTGTCGCCGACGAGATCCAGCGCTCGGCCGAGACGAAAATGGGCCAGCGCCGAACCGGGTCGGGCTTGAACCGCCGAGCGGAAGAACGACAGCGTCGCTGGTCCATCGCCCGAAAGCAGCGCGGCGACGCCGGTCGGATCGATCCGGTCGGCCTCGTAGATCGGAACGGCATGGTCCGGCGACTCGATGGACAACAGCGGCGGCTGGTCGCGCTCGTTGGCGACAATCGTCCCGACAATGACCGGAACGCCGTGGCTTTTGGCCGTATGGATCATCCGCGTCAGATTGTCGCGCCACAGTTCGACGCCAGCGCGGTAGAGCGGACTGTCGAGCGGAATCGCCTGCGATTGGGCCATCTGCGACATCAGCGTCCGGCCAGCCGCGTCTGGCGCCACACCGCGACGCAGGTTCATCAGCCCGGCGCGGAGCAGGTTGAAGGTCCGAACGTGTCGCAAGGCGAGATAGGCGCGCACCAGCGGACCGCGTCCGGCGCCGACCGCTTCCGTCGAAGCGACGCCGAGCGCCCCGTAGAACTCGTTGTGTCCGGCGTAGATCAGGAACAGATCGGGCTCGATCTTCATCGCTTCCGACACGAACTCCGTCATCGGGTACGAGCTGATCGCCGCGATCCCGAGGTTGACGACCTCGATCTGCCGACCCGGATAGCGCGCCCGCAGATCGGCTTGCAGCATCGCCGACGGCCGCAGGTGGACTTCATACGGAAAGCCCGCCATGCTCGACTCGCCGATGCAGACGATCCGCACCGCGCCCGGCGCCTTCTCGACTGGAACCACGTTGCCGTCGTGGGCCGCCGGCACGCCCCGCGTCCCGCGGAACTAGCGCGCCGC
>JBBSVG010000044.1:0-9490 GCA_038233775.1 Bacteroidota bacterium
CGGTGGACTGTTTACGGGCGGCGACGATATTCGCTACGCCGGTCGAGATGCCGGTTACAAGTACATTCTGGCGGTCGATTCCCCACGCGAGGAGATCACCAACAGCCAGACGCTCGGTTACACGCTGACGCTGAACGCAAAAAGCTACATCGAGGCGACGCTGTCGCACTCGTTCGAGCAGTACCGCGTGCAGGAATTACCGGTGCAGCAGCGAACCGACGCCGACGCGATTCAAGCTGGACCGTGGGACAACGTCGGGCCGAACGGGCTTGGCCTGCCGACGACCGCGTATCGGACGGTGACAGTCGCGACCTCGTCGTATCAGCAGGACGTGCGGACGCGGTTTCTGGACGGCATCGTCAGTTACACCCGGCAATGGACGCCGAATTATCAGGTTAAAACCGGGCTGATCGGTCGCTACTGGGATCTGCACGATGCCGGGCTCTCGTCGTCGTTCGCCACCAACGCGTTCATCTCGCGACCCGGTTTCGCCAGTTACTATGAGGCGACGCCAGCCTACGCCGCCGCGTACGTGGACAACCGGCTGGATTACCGGGGACTGGTCGCCAATCTCGGGCTGCGGCTCGACGGCTACAACATGGGCAGCGACGTGCCGGTCGATCCGTTCGACCCGTTCTATCCTGCGACCAACGCCCAAGCCGTCGGCAACCCGGCCACGACGCCGTCCAAAACCTTTGTCCGGCTCTCGCCCCGGTTCGGCCTGTCGTTCCCCATCGGCGAAGTGACAGCGTTTCGGCTGCAATACGGCCGGTTTGTCGCCATGCCGCCGTTTTTGCAGTCGTACATCCGCTCGACCTCGTCCGGCTGGGCCGCCTACGGCAACGGCAACTTGGGTCCGGTCGAGACGATCCAGTACGAGGTCGGCGTGCAGCAGGCGTTGAGCCGAACGCACCGGCTGGATGTCGTCGGCTACTACAACGACCGCGTCTCGCAGATCGGCGGTCTGCGCTATCAGGCGACGACCGGCAGCGCCGTATCGAGCCCGCAACCGCGACTCTATTCGTCCTACGCGAACAACGGCTACGGCGCCTCGTTTGGGACCGAACTGACGCTGGAGCGGAGCGACCACGGTCCGCTCGGCTACCGGCTGTCCTACTCGCTGTCGCGCACGACGTTCGGCTATTACGGCGCCCGAATCCGCTACTCGGCCGACCCCGATGATCCGCGCAACAGCCGCGACCGCCAATCGGCTGGCGACAACTTGGACGGGTCGGACCGGACGCAGCGGGTTCGCGGGTTGCTGACCTACAACGTCGCGCCCGGCGGCGGCCCGCGCTGGTTTGGCTTCCGCCCGCTCTCCGATCTGACGGCCGGGCTGACCTACGCCGCGCAGAGCGGGTTGCCGTACACCTACGCCCCCGGCGCGACGGTGACCGGTCGCGTGGCGCTGCTCAACAACCGCCGCTACCCGATTGAGGAGCAGATCGACGCCAGTTTGTCGAAGACGCTGTTCCTCGCCGGAACCGGGCTGACCCTCGGCGTTCGGATCGACAACCTGTTCGACCACCGCTGGCTGACGCCGCTGGATGCCATCGGCGGCAACAGCGTCGCCACGGTCGAAGATTGGGCGGCGCGCAACGCCCTGCGCGACACGCCGCAAGCCGATCCGCTGCACTACTTCCAAGCCTACCGGAACGTCCCCCGGCAGGTGTTTTTCACCGTCGGCGTCAAGTTCCGCTGATGCCTGAATCGACCATGCGGTTTTCGCTTTTGCTCTCGGCTGCGCTCTGCGCCGGACTCGTCACGGCCGCCCTTGCCCAAGCGCAGGTCGATGCGCCGATCCTCTACCTGCAACGCGGGCAGTTGTGGAACTCGTACGCCTACGGCAAGACGGCACCGCCGTTCAACAACTGGCGGCGGAGCGATGTCGGGATGGATTGGCCGGGGTTTCGGCCCGAGTTGATCCCGGTCGATGTCGGCGGACCGGCGACGCACCTGATGACGGGCGGGTTCTGGTTCACCTCGAAAGACTCTCGCGGCGAGGTGATCTCGGTCGATGACTTTGCCATGTACGGCACCTCCGTCTCGACCGAGTCGGGCAGCAAATACCGCGTTCGGCGCCACGAACAAGTCTTCAAAGACGGCGCGAACAACTGGCTGGCCGCGAATCCGGCCGAAGCGGAGCAACTGATCGTCTCGGAGTGGGAAGCCAACCCGAACTGGCAACCGGCGACCAATGGACTCCGGCAGCAGCCGATCCGGGTTCGCCGCGAGGTGCGCGGTTGGGGCGGCTACAAAGACGATCAGAACAGCTTCTTGCTCGAGTACACGATCACCAACACCAGCGACTCGACGCTGCACGACGCCTACGCGATGGTCGCCTACGCGTTTGCCGTCAACACGCGCTCTTGGGCGACGCTGTTGCCGAATCTGCCGGTCGGACCGCGCAACGAGCGCTTCGTCTATCTCGCGCCGCAACGGCTGATGTACGGCTACGCCATTGATTACCCCGGCACGACGCCGGATGAGGGACTTGGGTTCTTCGCCCAGGGCGGACCCGTCGAGCAGGGCGAGTTTCTGGCGCCAGCGTATCCGGGGTTGAAGATTCTCGCGGTCAGTCGGAACAAGAAAGGCGCGACCAACGCCGTCGCCGCCCAGTCGTGGATGGCGCCCGACCCGATTCAGGACCAGCAAGGACCGCTCGTCGGCAAGTCGGGGTTGGCGCAGCAGTACGACTTGCTGGCCGACCCGCGCACGGCGCAGAACGCGATCACGAGTCAAGCCGACCCGCGTTGGGGCTCGTCGCGGATCTGGTCGATGCTCTCGCTCGGACCGTGGGACATCGCGCCGGGCGATTCGGTCACGTTCGCTTGGGCCGAGGTCATCGGCGGCGCCGATTACGCCGATGTCGTCGCCCGGACCCAGCTCGATTCGCTCGGTCGCCCGGTGCTCGATGCCAACGGCGCCCCGGTCATCGTCAAGCTCGTCGCCGCGACGGTTCAGGCGACGAGCTACTCGCGACTGACCGCCAACGCCAACCGGGCCGCCTTCGCCTACGCGCATCGGCACAACATCACCGACCCGCCGCCCGCGCCGCCGGTCACGGTTCGGCTCGACACACGACCGCAGGCGCTGGCGAATCTCGTCTCGTGGTCGTCGGTGGATGACACGCACCGCGACCCCGATTACGTCGGCGCCGAGGCTGAGGATCTGGCCGGATACCGGCTCTACCGCAGCGATTATCTGCCGCTCGGTCCGTGGACGCAGATCGCCGACGTGTCGAAAGCCGACCCGCGCTTCCTCTCCGGCGGGACGTACACCGTCGTCGATTCGACCGTCGCCCAGGGAACCGGCTACTATTATGCGCTGACGGCCTACGACACCGGGCACGCCTCGTGGCCGGTCGATCCGGCGGCGCGGTTCGTCGGGACGAACACGAACCGCGTCCCGTCGCTCGAGAGCAGCCTGTTCGCCAACCGAACCGAGCGGCCGTTCAAGGCGACCGTCGCGGCCGTCAGCACGCTGAGCCGGGTCCGCGTCGTCCCGAACCCGTTTGTCGCCCGCAGCGGCTCGTCCAACCCGTCCGATTACGACGACATCCAGTTCGTCAACTTGCCCAGTCCGGCGACGGTCCGAATCTACACGATGCGCGGAATTCTGGTCAAAACGATCCACAACGACGGCGGCGGCGGGATCGTGTTTTGGAACCAAGTGACCGATTACGGCCAGTTCGCCGAGAGCGGGATGTACGTTTTTCAGATCGAAACGCCAAGCGGCGAGCGCACCGTCGGCAAGTTCGCCATCATCCGATGAAAGCTCTATTTCGCTTCTCCACGCTGGCCTTGCTCGTCGGAGCGCCCGGCGTTGGTCTGGCCCAGACCGGCGAGCCGAGCGGCTTCCGCAAGGTCGGCACGACCGGCATGGCGCTCTTGGAACTCCCGGTCAGTCCGCGTCTGGGCAGCCTCGGCGACACACGGGCGACCGATGCCGACACCGGCGCCGATGCGCTGTTCGGCAACCCGGCTGCGCTTGGCTTCGGCCAGCGGCGACACGAGGCGAGCCTCGGGCAGACCCGCTGGATCGCCGACACGCAGTTGCAGTCGGCCGCCTACGCCGTCTCGCTCGGCCGGTTCGGCCACGTCGGCCTGAGCGTCATGCGGCTCGATTACGGTTCGATCCCCGGCACGACGACGGCAGGAGCCGGTCGGGTCGGCTCGTTTCGCGAAACCGGCGATTTCACCGCCGAAGCCGACGCGTTTGGGCTGTCCTACGCCAGACAGTTGACCGACGGCTTCTCGTTCGGCGCGACCGTCCGCTGGGCCGTCGAGCGGATCGCCGACAGCCGGGCGACGGCGCTCGCGGCCGATGTCGGGATGCTCTACCGAACCGGGTTTCGCTCGCTCCGCATCGGCGGCGTGATGCAGAACTTTGGCACCGAGAGCCAATACCTGAACGACAAGTTCAAGCTGCCCATCGCCATCCGACTGGGCAGCGCGATGGAGCTGATCGGCCAGTCGGGCGCCGCCGGTCGCGTGACTGCTTCGGTCGAGGGGATTCACCCGAACAACGGCGTCGAGCAGCTTCATACGGCGCTCGAGTGGGCGCCGCTGACGGCCGTTGCGCTGCGCGGCGGCTATCGGTTCGGCGAGGATGAAGGCGGCCTCAGCTTGGGCATCGGACTCGATCTGCCCGGTCAGCACCGGCTCGGACTCGATGCGGGCTACACCGGAATGGGCCGCTTGGGCCACGTGTTCGGCCTCGGGCTGCGGGGGGGATGGTGATGAAGCGACTGCTGATCGCCGCGCTTGGGCTCGTCGCCGGGGCCGCGCACGCCCAAACCGACGCCACTCGCGGTCAAGTTTCGCTCGACGGCCGGTTCACCCGCGCCCCGTTCGATGGCGGCGTCGATGCAACCGGCACCGGGCCGGGCGTGCAGGTGCGGCTCGTCCGGTTCGCCCCGGAGATCGGCCGCGTCGGTCGGATGGTCGGGCTGCAACTCGCCGTCGGCTACGACCGCTTGAACCTGAGTGCGCCGCCCGCGACCCGAACCGGGACGCCGAACCCGCGCCTGCGCTTCGATCCGGCCGATTCGCTGGTCGTCGAACGGTGGAACTGGGCGCATTGGCAGCGCTATTACCGGACGCAGATTCGGACGCTGATCAAGGACTCGACCGAGTCGGCGTACTACGCCGCCGATCTGCGGGCGGTCCAGACGGTTCGGCTCTACACGGCCTCGGTCGGTCCGACGGTCCGGCTGCCGCTCGGTCGGTTCGAACTGACCGGCTCGGTCGGACTCGCCGCCGCGCATTACCGCCGCGAGTTGTATCTGGACGAGCGGTGGACCAAAACCTTTCCAGCCGTGGCTGGCGGCTACGATTTCGACTACCGATTGCACAACGAGGCGCCGGACAAACTCGGCTACCGCTTGGGCCTCGACGCCGGACTGCACGGCTCGGTTCGGCTGACCTCGGCCGTCTCGTTCACCGTCGGCGGCGGCTACCGACGCTGGGCCAAACGGGCCGAAACCGATCTGCCGCTCGCCAATTGGACCTCCGCCGACCTCGGGTTTTCGGTGCGCTACTGAAGCTGACAGCTATCAGCCGTCAGCTATCAGCTCACGGCAAGAGAACGGCGAACGGAAGCTATCGGCAAGGTTGATCTCGGCGTGAGACCCTTCACTCCGTTCAGGGTGACAGGCAAACGGGAGCCGCCGCAGAACTCGGTCTCCGTTCGTGGTGAGCCTGTCGAATCCATGAACGGAGCCACCGCCGCCGACTTTGGCTGTCATTGCGAGTGAAGGCGGAGCCGGAACGCGGCAATCCCGAGTCTCGGAGCGCTGCCAATCGGGATTGCTTCGACACTTCGGTCCTCGCAATGAATGGATTGGAAGTGTTGCTATTTCAAAGAGTTGATCTGATTTTCGCTATGCGTCGTTTTCTGCCGCTCGCTCTGCTGCTGACCGCTCCGCTTGCCGCTCGGGCGCAGGAGGCGGCGACGGCGGTGCGCGATTACACCGTTGGCGCGAGCGGGTTCGCCGCGCTGCCTACGGCTGGGCTGGCCGACCGGTTTGGCGTCGGTGCGGGCGGCGCGGTGCGGTTCGGCTGGGGGATGGGAGCGGTCCGCTACGGCGTCTCGGTCGAGGCCGCCGCGCTGCCCAAAGGCTCGGTTCGGATGCTGACCGAACCCGACCAGAACCGCCCGGCGACGGTGGATCTCGACCGGTTGGAGTTGTCGTTCTCGACGGTCGGCGCTGCGTTCTCGGTCGAGCGCGGGTTGGGTCGGATCGGTCCGGCGGAACCGTATCTTACCGCCAGCGCCGGGTTGGCCCGTTGGCGTGGCGTGCGCGGCGCGTATGCCGATTCCACCAGCACGCTCGATCTGCCCGAGTTGAGCCAGACCGGCACCAGCGGCCGATTCAGCGCCGGAGCGGGCGTTTTGGTTCCGCTCGGCGACCGGTTCAGCCTGACAGTCGGCGCCGAGTATGCCGTCACGATGGGCGAACTCTGGCCGACGCTTTCGCTCGGGTTGGACAACGTTTCGACCTTCCAGATGGTCACGCCCCGACTCGGTCTGCGCTACCGCATCGGCGGGTAGCCCGGTTTCCTCTTGTTCGATTGGCCCATGCGATCTGACCGACGACGGTTCCTGCACCAACTTGCGCTCGCCTCGGCCGGGCTGACTCTCGGCGGCTGCTCGGTCGTCGGCTCGACCTCGATCCCGCCGTCACCGACGAGCGACGAGACGCCGACCTCAGCGCCACCGACGCCGACGGCCACCAGTCCGACGCCGGTTCGGCAACGGACACCGGTCGTGCCGGGTCGGTTGCTGATGATCGATCTGCCCGGTCCGACGCTTGACGACGAGAGCCGGGCGTTCATCGAGGCCAACGGGATTCGCGCCATCTGCCTGTTCCAGAAAAACGTCGTCGATGGGCCGCAGACGCGGCAGTTGACGGCCGATCTGCGGGCGTTGATGGGCGCCGATGCGCTGATCGCCATCGACCAGGAAGGCGGCGGCGTGCTGCGGACCCGCGATCTGCCGTTCGCTCCGAGCGCGATGTGCATCGGCGCGACCGGCGATGTCGCGCTTGCCGGTCAGGTCGGCGCGGCGACGGCTCGCGGGCTGGCGTCGCTCGGGATCAACTGGAACTTCGCGCCGGTGCTCGATGTCAACTCGAACCCGCTCAACCCGGTCATCGGCGACCGCTCGTTCGGCGAGGATGCCCAACAGGTCAGTGCGCTCGGGCTGTCTTGGGCCAGAGGCTCGATGGACGAGGGCGTCGCGACCTGCGTCAAGCACTTTCCCGGCCACGGCGACACGAAAACCGACAGCCATTTGGCCCTGCCGACCGTCACGAAGGACCGCGCCACGCTCGACCAGCAAGATCTGCTGCCGTTCCGCGACGCCGCTCGGGCTGGCATCCCGGCGTTTATGACGGCGCACATTGTTTACACGGCCTTCGACAAGGACCGACCGGCGACCCTCTCGCAGCCGATCCTGACCGGTCTGCTGCGGAACGAATGGGGCTATCGCGGCGTCATCATCACCGATTCGATGGGGATGAAGGCCATCGTTGACGGCTACGGTCGCGGCGATGCGGCCGTGCTGACGCTCTCGGCCGGGGCCGACATGGTGCTCGCCTTGGGCGGCCAAGCCGTCCAGACCGCGACGATGGACGCCATTGCCGCCGCGCTCGCCGACGGTCGGTTGAACCAGCTCGATCTCGACGCGAAAGGCGACCGCTTGCAGTCGCTGGCCCAGCGCGTCCCCAGCGCCGCCAAGCCGTACTCGGCCGAGCAACAGGCCGCCGACGAGGCGCTGTTCGTCGCCGCGTGGGGTCGCGGGTTGACGCCGTACAACAACCCGAAGCCGATCCCGGTCGGCAGCAAACTGACCGTCATCGTGCTCGACAGCGCGGCGGCCCGGACGGCGCTCGACGACCGGGGACTGGTCGGCCAGAGCCTGATCGAGCGGTTGAGCGCGCACTACGACGTTCAGCCGATCTACTACCGCCGCGAGGCACCGCTCGACGTGTTGGCTGCCGTGAAGGCGATCAAGCGCAGCGAGCGGACCGTCGTTTTCGTCACCAGCACCCGCCAACGGGCCGACGACGGGCTGAAAGCGCTGATCGCCGCCGCCAAGCCCGCGCTGCATCTGGCGCTGTGGAACCCGTACTTGGTGCTCGACGTCCCGGCGCCCGCCGTCGCGTCGTACGGCTTTCGGCCGGAAGCGCTGCAATCCGTCGTCTCGTGGCTGACCGGCGCGGCGCCTGCGCCCGGCCAGTTCCCGATCCGCTTGGGCTGATTTTTCCGCCGTATCTTTGCCGCCGTTCCCCCCCACTCCACCCAGAGGTTCTGTATGTCGATGTCGTTTCCGGGCGCTCGTGCGCTCGTGCTTGCCACGCTGATCGCCACCACCAGCGGTTGCGCCTACTCGTACCACACCATCGACCCGAAGCGCATCACCTACGGCAACGAGGAAACGAGCCACGGCGTCGCGCTGAGATACCGCTACAACGTGCTGACCGAAGCGGGCAACAACCGCTACGGCAACAAGGAGCGGCGGAAAGCGCTGTCGGTGATGGCCGTCAGCTTGACCAACAAGACCGACTCGGCGATCACGATCACGCCGCAGTCGATTCGGCTGTCGATGGGCGGACAGGGTCTCCAATTCGTGCCTGCTGCTGCCGCTGCCGATCAGCTCCATCAGACCGTCTGGCCGCACATCTTCTGGCTCTTGCTGACCTTCAATGTCGTTGAGAAAGATCAGCGCGGGAATACGCACACCAAGCTGGTTCTTCCCATCGGTCTGCCGATCTCGGCCATCAACCTGATCCAGGGCAGTCAGGCCAACCGCAAGCTGCGAGAGAATCTGGAGACGCAGGCGTTGACCGAGCGGCGACTCGCGCCGGGGGAGACCACCTATGGCTTGGTCACGCTGCGCGACGTGGGCTATAACCCGGTCCAGTTCGAGCTGATGTCAGCCGACGGCACCACCCGATAGGGACTCAATCGGACGAGTACGTGGCATCCGTCGTCTTGTGGCTAACCGGCCGGGCGCCTGCCCCCGGCCAGTTCCCGATCCGCTTGGACTGACCCGACCGATGGCCGAATCCCGCTTGACGTCGCTTGACGCGTTCCGGGGATTCACCATCCTCGCGATGCTCGTCGTCAACAACGCCGGGTTCGATCCGGCGGTCCCGGCGCAGCTCCAACACGCCCCATGGGGCGCGTTTGTCACGTTCTGCGACCTGATCTTCCCGTGGTTCCTGTTGATCGTCGGCCTATCGCTCCCGTTCGCCCGTGCAGCGTATGTTCGTCGTGGCGGGGGTGAGGCAGGCTACTGGCGCAAGGCGATTCGTCGCACGGTCGTCCTGATTGCACTCGGCATCCTGATCGACAGCGGCGTCAACCGTCGGCTGACGGTCGGGCTCGACGTGCTGCAACTGATCGGACTCGCCTCGCTCGGTGGCGCGCTGCTCTACCGGCTGCGACCGACGCCCCGAGCGCTGGCCGTCGCCGCGTTGCTC
>JBBSVG010000045.1:0-9448 GCA_038233775.1 Bacteroidota bacterium
CATGGGCGGTTGCGCGATGATCGGTCAGAGCCTGATCAACATCTCGTCTGGCGCACGGGCGCGGCTGTCGGGCGTGGTGGCCGCCGTCATGCTGCTCATGTTCATCATGTTCGGCGCCTCGCTGATCGAACAGGTGCCGATGGCGGCGCTGACCGGGCTGATGATCATGGTCGCCATCGGGACGTTCGAGTGGGCGTCGTTCAAGACGGTCGGCCGGATGCCGGTTTCGGACGTCATCGTGATGGTGCTGGTGGCCGCGATCACCGTCGTGCTGCACAACCTCGCGCTGGCCGTGCTGATCGGCGTCATCATCGCCGCGCTGGAGTTCGCTTGGGCAAACGCCAATCGGATTCTCGCCCGCAAGCACATCGACGAGGCGGGCGTCCGACACTACGAGATCTTCGGACCGCTGTTCTTCGGCTCGGTCCAAGCGTTCGGCGAGAAGTTCGACGTGCAGAACGACCCCGACGAGGTCATCATCGACTTCCGCGAGAGCCGCGTGGCCGATATGTCCGCCATCGAGGCGCTGAACCGGCTGACGGAGCGCTACCACCGGCTCGGCAAGACGGTCCACCTGCGCCACCTGAGCCCCGATTGCCGCGTCCTCTTGGGCAACGCCGACTCGATCATCGACGTGAACGTGCTGGAAGACCCGATGTACCTCGTCGCCGGCACCGACCTGACGTACTGATGTCTGTGCTAAAGACCGCTGTTCTCCGTTCGTGGTAAGCCTGTCGAATCTATGAACGGAGCCACCGCAGCCTTCTTTCGACAAGTGCAGGGCGACAGAGGCTTTGCCATTTCATTTCATGGATTTGATATGAACGGAGCCAGAACCCCACGAAATCCCGCCTCGGAGGCCGGATGACGACGAGAATTGACCCGGCCCAACCGGCTGATCTGTCGGCGATGCTGGCCTTGCTCACCGCCGCCGGTCTCCCGACCGACGGCGTCGCCGAGCACCTGCCGACGATGCTCGTCGCGACCGACGGGCGCCGGGTCGTCGGCTGTGTGGGGCTGGAGATCGGCGGCGAGGCGGCGTTGTTGCGCTCGGTCGCGGTGGATGAAACCGAGCGCGGAACCGGACTCGGCGGCCGGTTGGTCCGCGTTGCGCTCGATCTGGCCCGTCGCCGCGCTGTGACCGAGGTCGCGCTGCTGACGACGACCGCCGACGATTACTTTCCCCGGTTCGGTTTCGTTCCGGTCAACCGCGACCAAGTGCCGACGGCGCTGCAAGCCTCGGCGGAGTTCACCGGCGCCTGTCCGGCTTCCGCCCGAGCGTTCGGCCGCCGCTGGCCCGACCGACTCCGTGCCCGACTTGCCACCGCCGCCGATGCCGCCGACATCGCCAAGATCTACAACGAAGGCATCACCGACCGGATCGGGACGTTCGAGACGCGGCTCCGCTCGGCCGCCGACATCGAGGCGTGGTTTGCCGACGACCGTCACCCGATCACGCTGGTCGAGCGATTGGCTGACGACGGCGCCCAGCCGCTCGCCTTCGCCGCGACCTCGCTCTACCGGCCGCGCGAGTGTTATGCGGGCATCGCCGATTTCTCGATCTACGTCGCCCGGCCCGAACGCGGCCACGGACATGGTCGGTTAGCTTTGGGCGAGCTGTTCGACGCCGCCCGAGCGGCCGGATTCCACAAACTTGTCTCGCGCGTGTTCGTCGAGAACGCCGCCAGCCGCTCGCTTTGCGCCGCACTCGGCTTCCGCGAAGTTGGCATCTACGAGAAACACGCCCCGCTCGACGGCCGCGGGCGCGACGCCGTCATCGTCGAACGGCTGCTGTAATCCATCGATTATGAGGTGCTCCGTTGGATCTCTACACGATTATTCTCGACTACCGGGGCGGCACTTACATTTCGCAAGTGCGTGAATCCAGCCCGGACGACGCGTTGCTGACGTGGGCGCGAACGCTCGATCCGCGACCGATCTACGGGATGGGCGAGAAGACCAAAGTCGAGCTGATGGATGAATTGTTGGATGATCACAAGGATGGCTATATGCTTGTTGCCATTACGGACACGGTCAATGTCTGGTGTGCGACTGCTCTTCTGCGAGGATCGATAGGGCAGATCCATATGATCAAGACGATGGCCGACTGAAAGCGGGTGCCTCGGGTCAGCGAGCGGCGGCGGTCGTATCTTTGGGGACACGAACGGGGGAGGGCGCGGGCGATGACCGTCGGTTACACGTATATCGCGTATGGATTTCTGGTGCTCGTCGGCGGATTGATGGGCTTTCTGAAAGCGAAAAGTACCCCGTCGCTGGTCGCGGGCGGGCTGTTCGGCGCGTTGCTCGTTTGGTTGGGCGCGACGATGCTGCGGACGCCGGTTCCGGCCACGCTCAGCGGACCGGGCGCGTGGGTCTATTTTACCGCCTTCGCCATCACGCTGTTTTTGCTCGTCTTCTTCGCCGCCCGCTACGTTCGCACGAAAGCCGTCATGCCCGCCGGGCTGATGGTCGGCCTGTCGCTCGTCGCGTTGCTCGTCCTGTTTTTCGGCTGACCGCCGATTCGCCTTTTTGCCCCGACCGCTGTGCCCACTTGGAAACTGATCGTCGAGTACAACGGGACGCGCTACGCCGGTTGGCAGAGCCAGGGCGCGGGTAGCAAGGTCAAAACCGTGCAGGGCGAACTGAAAGCGGCGGCTGAGGCGGTGTTTGGTCGCCCGGTCGAACTCGGCGGCGCGGGCCGAACCGACGCGGGCGTCCACGCCATCGGCCAAGTCGCGCACCTGAAAGTCGCCTCGTCAGCCCGACCGCCGCGACCGCGTGACTTGATGTTCGGGCTGAACGACGGGCTGCCGGCCGACCTCTCGGTCCGCGCGGTCGAACGCGCCGAGGACCGGTTCCACTCGCGCCACGACGCCGTCGAGCGGATCTACACCTATCAGATCGCGACCCGACCCGTCGCCTTCGGCAAGCCGTACTGCTGGTGGGTCAAGGACGATCTCGACCTCGACCGGATGGCGCGGGCGACGGGCAAGCTCGTCGGGATGCACGATTTCCGAGCGTTCGCGTCAAAACCCGAACCCGGCGAATCGACGCTCGTCGATCTGACGCAACTGTCGGTCGGCCAGACGGGCGATCTGATCGTCGTCCGGGTCGGCGCGTCGCACTTTCTGATGCGGATGGTTCGGCGGTTGGTCGGCGCGCTGGTCGAGGTCGGCCGGGGCAATGTCCCGCCAGAAGCGCTGTTTGATCGGTTCGTCGCCCGTCCGCCGAAAGTCCCGACCGAGGAACCGGGCATCTGGACCGCGCCGCCCGCCGGGCTGTTCCTCGACCTCGTCCGCTACCCCGGCGACCCGGCCGCACCGACCGCGCCGGTCCCGGCCATCCTGTTCCGCTGATCGCCATGATGCTGCTGAAGATCGACTTCTCGCCCGCGTCGCTGTTCGGGACCGTCATGACGCTGTATTTGCTCGTCTTCGCCCTCGGCATCGGCGTCTTTTTGCTCTACTACCGCTACGCCGAACAGGTCGAGTCCGACCGGCGCGAGCGCGAAATCCTCGTCGCCCACATCAACCAACTCACCGCCGAACTCGCCGAGATTCGCGACAGGATGGAAGAGAAATGATGAATGATGATCGCGGATTGATGAAACGACGGCTCGGCGCTGGTGTCGTCTGCCTGCTTTGATCGGAGTGCCGCGCAACCGCCCCCCGTCGGGGGGCAGCCGGCGACAGCCGAGCGGGGGGCGTCGTTCGGTCAGCCGGGATAACAACGACGCCCCTCCGGCGCTTGCGCGCCACCTCCCCGGTGGAGAGGGGTTTGCTCGCCGATGTCTTCCAAACCGACCGTTTTCTTGCCGTTAGCTGACGGCTGATAGCTGATAGCCGACCGTTCTCTTGCCTTTCGCTGACAGCCGATAGCTGATGGCTGACGGCTTTTTTTACCGCCAGCTTCTTCCTGCCGTGAGCTGACGGCTGATAGCTGATAGCCGACAGCTTCCTTTGAGCCTTCTTTCCCTCGACGCCGATCAGCGGCAGGCCGTGACGTGGAGCGGCGGACCGGCGCTCGTCGTGGCCGGGGCCGGGTCGGGCAAGACGCGGGTGCTGACCGAGCGGATCGTCCATCTGGTCGAGACGCAAAAGGTCGCGCCCGAGTCGATTTTGGCGTTCACCTTCACCAACGCCGCCTCGGACGAGATGAAGCGGCGGTTGGCCGACCGGCTGGGCGACACCATCGCCTCGAAGCTGAACCTCGGGACGATCCACTCGCAGATGTTCGGTCTGCTCCAAGCCGAGTTCCCGACGTGGCGACCGCGCGCGCCGAAGCTGCGCGTCATGAGCGAGTACGGCTACCGCAAGCTCGTCATCGACAAGATCGACGAACTTGGCCTAACGAACATGACCGTCGAACTCGGTCTTGCCTACGCCGACTTCGTCAAGAGTGGCGGACTGGAGCCGGATTGTCCATCCGATGCGCTGGTCCGGCTCGAGGCGCTCGGCTTCAAACCGCGACAGAAATCGAACGCGCCGAAGCTTTACACGGCCGTCGAGATCGTTCGGGAGAAGGACGGCTGGATCACCTTCGGCGACATGGAGATGGACGCGCTGCGGATGCTCCGCGACCGGCCCGATATCCTCCGCAAGCTGACGACGAAGCTGCGCCATGTGCTCGTCGATGAAGCGCAGGATCTGTCGCACGTCCAGTTCAAGCTCGTTACACTGCTCGCCTCGGCCGGGACGCCGTTCTTCGTCGGCGACCCGCGCCAAGCGATCTACGGCTTTCGCGGCGGGACGCCGACCTACCTGATGGAGTTCACCCGGTTCTACCCGACCGGCACGGCGCTGTTTCTGAAAACCAACTACCGCTGCGCGCCCCGCGTCGTCTCGTTGGGCAACGCGGTCATGCGCGGCTCGGCTTGGGGTCAGGCCGGCCGCCTGCCGGACGCCGTCGCGCACAAGGCGCAGCCGCATGGGACCGCCATTTGGTTGGGCCTGTTCCAGAACGACGAGGCCGAGGCGACCCGGATCGCCGAACTCGTCAAGCGCTGCCACGAGGAACGCGGCGTCCGCTGGCGCGACATCGCCGTCCTCTACCGGACGAACCTCCAAGCACCGATCATCGAGGAAGCCTTTTTAAAACTCGGCATCCCGTACTGGGCCGAGTTCACATTCTGGGACCGGACCGAGCTGAAGGATCTGCTGGCCTATTTGCGCGTCGCCCAGCGGCAGGATTTGGAAGCGTTCCGCCGGATCTACAACCGACCGAACCGCGACCTGAAACCGGGCTGGCTGCGGAAGTTCGAGTCTGGCTGCGACCTCGAACACGGGCTGGTCGACCGGTTGGGCGAGGTGTCGATGACGGCCAAACCGGACGATCCGGGCCGTGGCGGCATCGCCCGCGCGGCTCGTGAGATCTCGGCGCTCGTGCGGGCGCACGACGAGATGACGAGCGTCGGCGAGCTGATGGCCGAGATCCGCCGCGTCACCGGCTACGACCACCACCTGCGGCTGACTTATCCCGGCGAGGCGTCGGCGGTGCGGATCAAGACGCTCGACGCGGTCCAGAACGCCGCGATGGGTTATACGACGGTCGAGAGCTACCGGGCCTATGTCAACGCGATTGTCGAGTCGTCCAAGCAACAGGCGCTGGCACGGAACGCGGTCGGGTTGATGACGCTGCACCGGGCCAAAGGGCTGGAGTACAAGGTTGTGTTTCTGGTCGGCTGCAACAAAGGGATTCTGCCGCACGAGCGGGCCGAGGTCGAGGAGGAGCGTCGGCTGTTCTACGTCGGCGTGACGCGCTCGGAGGAGTGGCTGTACCTCAGCGGTGTCCGCTTTATGGGCGGCCGACTGCACGACGTCTCGCCGTTCGTCGCCGAACTCGGCCTGTGCGATCCCGCCCTGCCCCAAGAACCCCGCATCCACGCCGGCCCGCTCGCCTGATCTTGCATCCGCCGCCGAAATTGCGTAGGTTCAGGGCAAGCTACGCAGACCCCAAGTGTATGCCGACTGCTACCCTTCGGATCTACTTCCTACAATCGATAGTGAGGATTCATAAATCATGTCAAAAGGAATCACCAGCACTGAAGGCCTTATTCGAAAGGTCTTCGCAATGCCTCACGATGACGATGTGGCGGTGTTCTACCGTGGTCATTCCAATCGGGAGAAGTACAAGCTGGAGCCTTCGCTCTACAGAAATACGGGGCATAAAGCCTCCGAGCACTTGCTCTTTCGAGAACTGTTGATTGCTAATCCGACGGACTTTATAGGTGATTCGTCAACTTTCGAGAAGCTGGTGCGAATGCAACATTACTCAATGCCTACCCGCCTCCTCGACATTACGTCGAATCCGCTAATGGCGCTGTACTTTACCTGTAAGTCGAACCCCGATAAGACAGGAGAAGTTGTCGTCATAAAAATTCGCAGAAATGATATTAAGTTTTTCGATAGCGACACGGCAAGCTGCATCGCAAACCTTGCTCGACTTCCCCAAAATGATAAAGATTCGATAGACCTCACCCTTGAACTTGGGCCGTTTAACGAATCGCTGCCGGTCACACGTTTAATCCATTTTGTCAGAGAGGAAAAGTCATATTTTTTGTCTAAAATCGTACCGAGAGATCTTGGGCGAATACTCTGTGTGAAGGGACGCATGACCAACAGTCGAATCACATCTCAGTCGGGCGCATTCCTGCTGTTCGGCCTTGGGGCTACCTTGCCAGAGCAAGGTAACGCTGAGATTACAGTTGAGCGGATTACTATAAAAAAATCAGAGAAAGAAAATATTATTACAGAATTGGACAGGCTAAATATAAATGAAAGAACTGTCTTCCCGTATATTGAAAACTCAGCTAAGCACATTGCAAAGCAATATGGGGTCTAACGCTTTATTCCAGCGGAATGCCTCATTGGCCAATAACTGTTAGACGTTAGGTCCACAATCGGATGCCGCCGCAGGGAAAAGTACATGACAATGTCGGGGTTGGCCGAGGGGGAGTCGGCGGCGGAGCGGATTGATCAGAAAATCGTTGAGCTTGGGGACTGGCGCGGGGAGACGTTGAGCCGGATGCGTGCGCTCATCCAAGAGGCAGACCCGGACGTCGTCGAGGAATGGAAGTGGGGCGGGCCGGTTTGGTCGCACGGCGGCGTGATCTGCACGGGCGAGACGTACAAGGCGAAAGTCAAACTGACCTTCGCCCACGGCGCGTCGCTGGCCGATCCGACCCGGCTGTTCAACTCCAGCCTCGACGGGAACACCCGGCGCGCGCTGGATCTGCACGAGGGCGAGGCCGTCGATGCGCAGGCGTTCAAGGCGCTGATCCAAGCGGCAGTCGCCCGTAACGCATCCGTCGGCAAGATGAGGTGACCGGATCGATGCTACTTTCGGAGGGAACAACGGCGCGGACGCCCAACCCGATGGCACCCACCAAGTGACGTTCGACGGCGCCGGGCTGACCAGCGGCGTCTGTGTCATCCGCCTCACGGTCGGCCGGTTCACCGAGACCGAGCGCGTCCTGCTGGCGAAGTAACGACCCACGCGCTTGGAGTGACCCATGATCCCGCAAGTGATCGAGGTCAAGGCGTTGGACGGCTATAAACTCTATCTCCGCTTCCGGGATGGCGTGACGGGAACCGTCGATCTCCGCTCGGAACTGTGGGGGCCGATGTTCGAGCCGCTGAAGGATCGGGCGTTGTTCGCGCAGGTGGCCGTGCATCCCGAACTACACACCGTAACGTGGCCCAATGGGGCAGACCTGTCGCCAGAGTTCCTCTATCGACAAGCTGTCCAACCACCGGTCACAGCGCCCGTGCCGTAGCGCCGCGCCTCGGCAACGCCCAACCGACCGGCGAGACCGGTATGACAAATTGAGCTTGATTTCAAAAAGTCCGCTTGCGCCTGTCGCTGAAATTGCATAAGTTCGAGATAAATCTGCTTCGGTGATCGGAGTTCGTGCGTGATGGTCTCATTCTAACTATTGTGCGGATTTGAGTCCGTATCGTTGGTTTTTTTAAGATGAGAGGCGACAAATATGGACGTGGCATACGTGACGAGGCATACGTTTAAGAAACTCTCTGGAACTGTCATCGAACCAGCGGAGGATGTGTCCATTGATGCAATCTACTCTGCTATTTACGAGCAGAGTTTGCGTTCAATACTGAATCGTCGAGAAGCCAAGCGGTTATATACACAGAAAATTATGATTGAGGGAAAATTTCAGAGCCTGCGTGTATCTCAAAAACGTTTTGATCAACGATATGTATTTAGTGTTGGCCTGCCAAAATTCCACCGAACAAACGAGTGTAAATATCTGACGTCTGATTTCTCAAACGTTTTGATTCCGCCTGAGGTGCAAGGTCTTGGTGAAGAGAAGTTAAAAGAGTTTCAAGAGTTTTGCGATCAGAATAAAAAGAAGTTTAATGACAGTCCTAAAGCCTTCTGGGACGACGTCAGTACGAGGTTTCGTGTGCAAGTAACCCCACAGTCTGTTCTATTTTCTAACAGTGGGGTGCAGGATGTCGGAAACATGACAATTGAAGAATTGCGGCAGCAAGTCAATGATAAACTTCTGAAGTCGCTGCATCTAATTGACAGTGATAATGCAGTAAAGAATGTTCGTTACGCCTCTTATCTGAAGCCTGAATTGGCTATGCTGAATGATCCAGAGGTGAAGAGCGTTGTCATGAGTTTTTTTGATCTGAAACATCAATTGATTGACGCTATATTTGAGCTATATAAAAAGCAGGTTCACGCTGACAGCTACATGCTTCCAGTTGATTTTCTAAAAGCCGCAGGACTTGATTCTTGTAGAGGTTGCTGGAAGTAACTATATACCAATTAGGAGTTACGCAGTTGAGATGAAAAGGTGAAAAAAAGAGCATGAAAACACCATTTTCAAGTCTCCCGGCGATTTTTCAATCTGCGTTTTCAGGCTGACAGCGCCTGTATTTGAGTTGAACTGCGTAACTCCTATTCATATATATGGAATGTCATCACGGGCGGAGTTTGTAGGAGAAGGTGAGCAGGGCGTAGCGGCCGAGGGCTTGGGTCTGGAGCGTTTCGAGGTAGCGTTCGGTCGCGGTGCGGCGGACGGATTGGGTCTGGTTGAGCAGGTCGTTGACCGTCAGTCGAAGCTCGCCTAAATCGTTGTGCAGGAACTTGTAGCCGACGCCGACGTTCCAGACCTTCACGGTCGGATTGGCGCCGGCTGTCACGCCGGTGTAGAACGACGCTTGGATGTCCGAATCGAGCACCAGGTTGTGTCGCGGCAACCACGTGAACCGCAGCGTCGGGCGGTGGCGGGCGTAGCGTTCGTTGCCCGAGGCCGTCGCCGCGCCGCTGACGGCGGTGTAGGTCACGCCGTAGCCCGCGTTCAGGTCGAACCGCTGGCTCAGGCTGGTGCCGAGGACGAACCGCCCGTCGAGTTGGACGGCCGTTGAGCGGTTGAGCACATTGTGGGTCAGGCTCGGCAATCGCGAGTAGCTAAGTCCGG
>JBBSVG010000046.1:0-9399 GCA_038233775.1 Bacteroidota bacterium
ATCGTCGAGGATTACACGGTCGTCGGGCAGGAGGGACGGGGCAAATGGTTGCCGCGACACACCGCCGGACTGGCTTCCCGCACCGCGCCCGCTTCGGAGTTCTCCCGCCGCTGACGGTTCTCGCCCCTTTTTCCCGCCCAATCCCGACTCGATGACGACCGAAACAACCGCGCTCGATCAGGCCGATTTCGTCGTGCTGACCGAGGATGTCTCGGCCAGTCCGCTCTGGAACGCCGATCTGGCGCCGACGCCGCTCGCCCGGCGAACGTGGTCCACATACCACATCGCGGCCCTTTGGATCGGGATGAGCGTTGTCATCACGACCTACACGCTCGCTTCGGGGCTGATGGGGCAGGGGATGACGTGGTGGCAGGCGCTGGTCACGATCCTGCTCGGCAACGTGATCGTGCTGATCCCGATGGTCCTCAACGCCCACGCCGGGACCAAATACGGCGTCTCGTTCCCCGTCCTCTGCCGCGCCGCGTTCGGGACCAAAGGCGCGAACGTCCCGGCCCTTTTGCGCGCCGTCGTCGCTTGCGGCTGGTTCGGGATTCAGACGTGGATCGGCGGCCTCGCGCTGAACACGCTGCTCGCGGCGGCGTGGCCCGATTGGGCGGACGTGACCGGCGGCGTCGCGATCTCGTTTGCCGTCTTCTGGCTGATTCAGGTCGCGATCATCGTGCGCGGGACCGAGGGCATCAAGAAGCTGGAGAGCTGGTCTGCGCCGCTCTTGCTCGTCGGCGGACTCGCCTTGCTCGGCTGGGCGATCAGTCGCGGCGGCGGTCTGGGTCACGTGCTGTCCGAGTCGTCCCGACTCCAAGCGCCCGGCGCGACGCCGTTTTGGGTGCTGTTCCCGGCCGCGCTGACGGCCAACGTCGGCTATTGGGCCACGCTCAGCCTGAACATCCCCGATTTCACTCGCTACGCCCGGTCGCAGCGCTCCCAAGTGCTCGGCCAAGCGATGGGTCTGCCGACGACGATGACCGCGTTCGCCTTCATCGGCGTGGCCGTGACGAGCGCGACGGTGGTCGTTTTCGGGAAAGCAATCTGGGACCCGATTGAACTCATCTCGCGGATCGGCTCGCCAGCTGTGATCGCTTTCGCAGCGCTGGTCGTGCTGGCCGCGCAACTCTCGACGAACCTCGCCGCCAACGTCGTCTCGCCAGCGAATGATTTTTCGCACCTCGCGCCGAAGCGGATCTCGTACGTGACGGGCGGCCTGATCACCGCCGTGCTCGGCGTCACGATGATGCCGTGGAAGCTGTACTCCGACGCGGCGGCGTATATCTTTACATGGCTTATCGGTTACTCAAGCCTGATGGGCGCGCTCGGCGGGATTCTGATCGCCGACTACTGGGTGCTCCGGCGACAGCGCCTCTCGCTGCCCGATCTGTTCAGCACCACCGGCCGCTACAGCTACGGCGGCAGCGGTGTCAACGCTCGGGCGATGGTCGCGCTCGTCGTCGCGATTCTGCCGGTCGTCCCCGGTTTCATCCGCGCCGCGACAACGCCGGGCGGTCAGGTGGCCGACCCGACGATCTTCGATCACCTCTACACCTACAGTTGGTTCGTCACGTTCGCTCTGAGCTTCGCGCTGTACCTGCTGCTCATGCGCGGTCAATCGGCCGCGTTGGCCGACTCTGATCCGCTGACCCCATGACCCGCACGACGCTTCTCCTCACGTTGCTGCTCGCGACCTTCTGCACCGCCGACGCCGCGCTCGCGCAGACGACAGTCCCGATCAACCCACTGGCGACGTATCTGCGGACCAGCAGCGACAACGGCTCGTTGCCCGCTCCGGCGCTGAAACTGGACACGCTGGGGCTGGCGCCGGGACAGTTCGTCTTGCTGGAGCGATTGGGTGCCTTCCAGCCGAGAGGCGGGGTGGCCGATGCCAGCGTCGGGATGCTGGGCGTGTTCAGCGCCGGTGACACGCTGCTGGCGGCGTCGCAGCCCGCCCGAGTGAAGCACGCCATCGACGCCGGGGTGGATATCGCGACCGCCTCGACCTACTTCGGGGCGCTCGTGACCGATATCCCGGAGGATTTCTTCATCGACAGCGTCGTCGTCCAGATCCCGGTCGGCGCGACGCACCTGTTCATCTGCGCTTCCGATCAGCTCTACTACGACAACTCCGATCCGAACAAAGACTTCGCCGTTCGGCTGACCCGCGTGACGCCGACGGCGGTGGCTGATCGAGCCGCGACCGCGCGGCCGGCGATGCTGCGGTTGCTCGCGCCGAGCCCCAACCCGTTCAATCCCGCCACCACGGTTTCGGTCGAGTTGAGCGAAGCCGCCGAGATCACGCTCGCTGTGCACGACGCGCTCGGTCGCCGACTCGTCACGCTAGCCCAGCGGGAGCCGATGGCCGCCGGTCGCCGGTCGTTCCAAGTGGACGGGCGCGGTTGGCCGAGCGGGGTGTATTTTGTCCATGTGGCTGCCCGGAACCGGTCGGGGCAACGCCACACCGCCACGCAGCGGCTGTTGCTGGCGAAGTAAGACCGGTTGAGTTCCCCGACTAAGCAAAAGGAAGGTTCATGTCCAGAATCGTGAAGTGCGGTCTGATCCAAGCGTCGAGCGCGTGTGACTCGACCGAGTCGCTCGAGACCATCCGGCAGGCCAACATCGACAAGCATCTTGGCTTCATCGAGCAAGCGGCCAAGGAAGGCGTGCAGATCATCTGTATGCAGGAGATCTTCACCGGCCCGTATTTCTGCGCCGAGCAGAACGCCCGCTGGTATGGCCTGACCGAGCGGATTCCCGAGGGGCCGACGACCAAACTGATGCAGGAAGTCGCCAAAAAGCACAACATGGTCATCGTCGTCCCGATCTACGAAGAGGCTGGCGCGGGCATCTACTACAACACCGCTGCGGTGATCGACGCCGATGGGACGTACTTGGGCAAGTATCGGAAGAATCATATTCCGCACTGTGCGCCGGGGTTCTGGGAGAAGTTCTACTTCAAGCCGGGCAACATGGGCTATCCGGTGTTCAAGACGAAGTACGCCGATATCGGCGTCTATATCTGCTACGACCGCCAGTTCCCCGAGGGCGCCCGCGAGCTGGGGCTGAACGGCGCCGAGATCGTCTTCAACCCGTCGGCGACGGTGGCGGGGCTGTCGGAGTACCTGTGGAAGCTCGAGCAGCCAGCGCACGCCGTCGCGAATGCGTACTTCGTCGGCGCGATCAACCGGGTCGGCCACGAGGGACCGTGGGACATCGGCGAGTTCTACGGCCAGTCGTACTTCTGCGACCCGCGCGGGCAGATGCTGGTCGTCGGTTCGCGCGACCAGAGCGAGCTGATCACGGCCGACCTCGACCTCGACCAGATCCGCGAGGTCCGCAACGTCTGGCAGTTCTACCGCGACCGACGGCCCGAGACGTACACAGACCTCGTCAAGCTGTGACCGAGCCGGATGAGCACCACTTCACCGCCGTCGTGCAGCAAGACGACCGCTGGCTGAGGATGCACCTTGTCGCGCTGCCGACCGAATTGAGCGATCAGCTTCGGCGGCAGCGCGTGCGTCGGGTCGTCGGGACGATCAACGGTGCCCCGTTCCGGCTGGCGGTTCAGAGCCGCTTGGGCGGCGGCGAGCGCTACCTGTCCGTCAGCCGGGCGCTGTTGCGGGCGATGGGCGTGCGCGGCACCGGGGCCGAGGTGCCGGTCGTGCTGCGGCCCGATCCCGACCCCGACCGGATCGAGTTGGGCGACGAACTGACCGAGGTGCTGGCCCAAGACGAGGCCGCCGCCGCGCGGTTCAACGGCATGACGCCCGGTCGGCAGCGCGGGTTGGCCTACTACGTCACCAGCGCCAAGCGGCCCGAGACGCGGCTCAGTCGGGCGCTGACGCTGGCCGAGAAGCTGCGAACCCACACGCTCTACGGCGACCTGAACCCGTCCGACTGACTGCGTTCGGCAGACGACGAACGCATTGATCGAGCAGGACCACCATCCGCCGGTCGCCGCTCAAACCTCCTCCTCTGTCTTGTCTGTCACGCCGCCCGATGCCGATTAACGCCGACAAGCCGCACCGCTGGAAAGCCGACGTCGCACATTCCGTCGACCTCTATAACGGCTGGTTTCTCCGCTTCGCCCCGGTCGCCTATCGGCAACAGCGCACCGAGCAAACCAAGCGGGTCGAGACGTATCTGGAGCGGACGGACTTCCTGCGCGGCTTGTCGGCCGACCTGCTGCGTGAGCATCCGGCGCTGCTGTCGATGCTCAGGATGGCGACCTCGCCGCCGCTGGCGCGTGACCGGCTGATCGGGTTGAGCTACGTCAGCCCAAATCTCGTCCAGTCGATGGAGGGCAACCCGGCTCGGTTGCCGATTCGGATGGCGCCGAACCAGTTGGCCGACGAGTTGGACCGACTGGCCCAAGTGCTCAATCTGCTGATCGACCGCGACATTTTTTCGTGGATTGACGACGCGGGCGCCCCTGATCCAGCGACCGTTCACCGGGCAGCGACGGTGCTGGCCGACCGGATGTGCGGCGCGGCGGCCGACCCGATCATCCGAAACGCGCAAGAAACGAGGCAACTCGGTGCACTCCGCGATTGGCTGGAGGCGCGCGGCTACCGACACGTCCCGGCGAAGTCGATCCCCAACCTTGCGACGATGTCGGCCGGAACGTTCACGTTCCGCCTCAACGTCCCGGTCGAAGCCGGTTCGTTGTCGGTCAATATTCCGGTCGATTGCGTGGTCGCGCCACACCGAATGGTGCCGGGTCAGTTGCCGTTGCTGATCGAGGCCAAATCGGCGGGCGACTTCACCAACACGAACAAGCGGCGGAAGGAGGAAGCGCAGAAAGCCGGTCAGCTTCGCCGGACCTACGGGCCAACCGTCCAATTTCTGCTGCTGCTGTGCGGTTATTTCGACGTCGGCTATCTCGGTTATGAAGCAGCGGAAGGGATCGACTGGGTCTGGGAGCACCGGCTGGACGATCTCTCGGGCTTCGGTCTGGACGAAAACCCACCGCCCGACAGCGGACCTGAACCGGCCCCGCAGATCGGCGACCCGGTCGCGCCGTACGATGTATCGCCGGTCGAGGCGCGGCGGTTGGCGTTTCAGCGGATGTTAGACGAGCACAAGACGGCCGAGGCGCGGAACAAGCTCGGCCAGTTCGCCACGCCGCCGACGCTGGCGCTGGAGGTCGTCAGTCACGCGCTGAGCTGGCTGCCGAGCGACGAACCGATCCGGCTGCTCGAACCGGCGATGGGCACCGGCGCGTTCGTCTCGGCGCTGCTGCGAACCGTTCCGACCGAGCGGGTGGCCGCGATGCGCGGGTTCGAGATCGACGCGCACTACGGCGCGCCGGCCCGCACCCTCTGGGCCGACACGCCGCTCGACCTCACGCTGGCCGATTTTACCACGCAGCGGCCGCCCGAGACGGAAGCGGCGCGGTTCAACCTTGTCGTCAGCAACCCGCCGTACGTGCGGCATCACCACATCGAGAGCGGGCACAAGCTGCGGCTGCAACAGGCCGTCGAGTCGGCGGTTGGGGTGCGACCGAGCGGCCTGTCTGGGCTGTACACGTACTTTCTCTACCTCGCCGAGCGGTGGATGCAGGCCGACGGGATCGGGTGCTGGCTGATCCCAAGCGAGTTCCTGTCGGTCAACTACGGTCGGCAGGTGCGCGACTATCTGACCCGGCGCGTGACCTTGCTGCACGTCCACCAGTACGCCGCCGCTGATGTGCAGTTCGACGACGCGCTCGTCTCGTCGACGGTCGTGTTCCTGCGAAACGCGCCGCCGTCGCCGACGCATCGGGTCCGGTTCACCCACGGCGGCACGCTCGACCGACCGGCGCGGCAGATGGAGATCGGACTCGGCGACTTGCGCGGACGGGCGAAGTGGAACGACCTGTTCCGCGCACCGAGCCGCCCATCCGACGAACCAACCCGCCGGTTGGACGAGTTGGTCACCATCCGGCGCGGCATCGCCACCGGCGCGAACGGCTTCTTCATCCTGACCGAAGCGGAGGCGGCTCGGCGCGAGCTTCCGCCGGAGGTGCTGCGCCCGGTCCTGCCGAGTCCGCGTTTCGTCCGCAGCCCGATCATCGAGGCCGACGAACGCGGGATGCCACTGGTCGAGCGACGCGCGCTCCTGCTCGACTGTCGCTGGCCCGAGTCAGAGATCCGCTTGCACCATCCAACCCTATGGGCGTATTTGCAGGAAGGAATCGCGCTGGGCGTCGCCGACGGCTACCTATGCCGCAGCCGCTCGCCGTGGTACGCGCAGGAGACGCGGGCCGTCGCGCCTCTGCTGTGCTCGTACATGGGACGCGATCCCGAGACGCCGTTTCGCTTCTTCCTCAACCGCTCGGCGGCGACCGTGACGAACGTCTATCTGGCACTCTACCCGAAACCGCCGCTCCAGCGGCTGGTCGACCGGGCGCCCGAAACGCTGGTCCGCCTCCGCGAAATCCTGAGCACGGTAAGCGCCGAGGCGCTGATCTCAACCGGGCGCACCTACGGCGGCGGACTGCACAAGCTCGAACCGGGCGAACTCGCCGCCCTGCCCGTTTCGCTGCCTTCAGGCGATGAGCGCGTGCTGCGTCTGCCCGCCCGGCAACCGACGCTGTTCTGACCCTCACTTCGCCAGCAGCCCGCCTGACGCATTCAACGAGGCGGTGGCGGCGGGCGGTTCGGGCGGCGGAAGCGGCGGATCAGCAGGGCGGCGCCGAGCAGCAGCAGGCCGAGCGGCACGAGCACGCCGAGCGATGCGATCAACAGGGCAATGAAGCCGACGAAGTTCTCCCACGACTGACGGAACGCCGAGCGGATGGGCGAATCGGCCGGGTCGCCAGCGAACAGCGGTCGCGGCTCGTGCAGCGAAACGGTCAACGTGCTGACCGCGACCCGACTCCGCAGGTAGCGCAACCGGCCGTCGTACCGCTCGATTTCCTCCCGCACCCGAGCCAGTTCCTGCTCGACCTGAAGCACCTCCTCCAGCTTGCCCGTCCGGGTCGCCAGCAGCTCGATCAGCCGCGACTCGAGCCGCCGGGCGTTCGACACGCGCGCCGTGACGTCGACGAACTCCTCGCCCACGTCCTCGGCCGTGACCGTCACCGTTTCGATCTTGCCGAGCGGTTTCAGCCCCCCAACGGCGTCATCGAACCGCGCGGCCGGGAGCCGCAGTTCGACCGTCGCCTCGCGCACTTGCTCGTCGCCGGTGCGGAGCGAGGTGTTGCCGACGGCGCCACCAACTCGGGCAGCCATCTGCTGCAAGCGGCCGATGGCGAGTTCAAGCGAATCGACCTCGACCGTCGCCGCGCCGGTCCGAATCAGCATCCCGACCGTGGCCGAGACCGTTGCGGTGGTGTCGCCCGGTCGGCTGCTCGTCACCGCATCGGGCGACATCGGGCCGTTCGATGCCTTCTCGGCGCTCTGCGGCGCTGCTGCCGACGGCTCGAACGCGACGCTCTCGGTCTGACTCGGACTGCTCTCTCGGCGACTACAGCCGACGATCAGGCTCAGCCCGATCAGCACAGCCGACCACATCGATCTGTTCGCCACGATTCATCTCCCTGTTTGGACGTGCGGGGTTTGGACAACCGAGCGCTCTACGCCGCAGCGTCGGACGGGGTTCCCGGTTCCGGTTACTTCGTCAGCAGCATGCGCTCAGTTGCGGTGAAGCGGCCCGCCGTCAGTCGGACCCAATAGACGGCGCTCGGCAGCCCGGTCGCGTCGAACGTCGCCGTGTACGATCCGGCCGATTGGGTTTCATCGACGAGCGTGCGGACTTGCCGACCGAGCGCATCGAACACGTCGAGCCTGACGTTGCTGACGGCCGAAAGCTGATAGCCGATGGCCGTCGTTGGATTGAACGGATTCGGCGCGGCGGGCAGGAGCGCGAACCCGGTCGGCACGCTCGGCGGCGGCTTGACCGACACTTTCAGCCGCTGATTGAGCGCAACGCTGACCGTGCCGACGCTGAAATCGGCCGTCGCGAGGTCCAGGTCGCCGTCGCCGTCGAGATCGCCGAGCACGATGCCGCGCGGGTTGGCGCCGACGGCGACCGATTGGATCGTGTAGCCGCCGCCCGGTCGCCGCAGCAGGACGCTGACCGTGTTGCTGCTCTGATCGGCGGTCACGAGGTCGAGCCGCCCGTCGCCGTCCACATCGCCGAGCGTCAGCCGAACCGGGTAAATGCCGACGTTGCCCGCCGTCTCGACCGTATAACGGCCGTCGATTCCGCGCATCAGCACGCTGACCGTGTTGCTGCCGATGCAGGTGACGGCCAGATCGAGGTCGCCGTCGCCGTCGAGATCGCCCGCTGCGACGTCCGAAGGCCGGTCGCCGACCGCTGCAATCGTCTGGACGGTGTAGCTGCCGTCGGGTTGGCGCAAGAGCAAACTGACCGTGTTGCTGCCCTGATCGGCGGTCGCCAGATCGAGATCACCGTCGCCGTCCCAATCGCCGACGATCACGCTGCGCGGGTTCAGACCGACCGGTCCGATCACCTCGACCCGATATCGCCCGTCCGCCTGCCGCAGCAGCAAGCTGACGGAATTGGTGTTCTGATCGGCCGTCGCGAGGTCCAAATCGCCGTCGCCATCCAAATCGGCCGCCGCCAGATCGGACGGATGGCCGTTGACGACGCCCGCCGTCTGGACGGTGTAGCTGCCGTCCGGTTGTCGCAGCAGCAGATCGACATCGTCGGGGAAATCGTTGGCCGTCGCAAGGTCCAGGTCGCCGTCGCCGTCCCAATCGCCGACGACGAGGGCGAGCGGAAACCGACCGACCGTCCCGGCAAGCTCGGGTCGGTAGCTGCCATCGGGTTGTCCGAGCAGCAGGTGAACCGTGTTGCTGCCGAAATCGGCCGTCGCGAGGTCAAGCCGACCGTCGCCGTCGAGATCGGCCACCGCAAGGCCGACCGGCGTCGTCCCGGCGCCACCGACGGTTTCGCGGCGGTACGTCCCGTCGGGTTGACGGATCAGCAGCGTGATCGTGTCGCTGCCCTGATCGGCGGTCACGATGTCGATGTCGCCGTCGCCGTCCACGTCGGCCGCCGCGATGCTGAGCGGGTTCGCCCCGACCGCGCCGACTGGTTCGACCGTGTAGCCGTTTAACTGCCGCCGCAGCACGCTGACGGCCCCGGCGCCCGCGTCGGCCGTCGCCAGATCAAGGTCGCCATCGCCGTCCAGATCGGCCGCCACGATGCTCTGCGGACCGTCGCCGACTGTTCCGGCCGGTTGCCCGACGAAGCGTCCGTCCGACTGACGAAGCCAGACGCCGACGGCGCCGGTGAACGCATCGGTCGCGGCCAGATCGGCGTCGCCATCGCCGTCCAGATCGGCCGCCGCGAGTCCGAACGGCTGAAAACCGGACGTGGCGAGCGTCTCGCCCGCATAGGTGCCGTCGGTTTGTCGCAGCAGCAGGCTGATGCTGTTGCCGC
>JBBSVG010000047.1:0-9300 GCA_038233775.1 Bacteroidota bacterium
CGGTCGCGGTCTTGATGGCACCGTTCGGCTCGACGATGATCCCGGCCGTGACCATCACGTACGTGCCCCAGATCGCCAGCGCCGAACCGGCCAAGACCAGACCGACGACCATCAGGCTCCGCAACTGCGGCTTCTTGATGTAGTCCGAGCCGATGTTGATCAGCCCCTGCAAGCCGTGGTAGGTGCCCAAATAGAGGAAACTTAGGTTGAACACCTTCCAGAGCGGATTCTGCAAGCGCTCCATCACTTTGGCGTAGGTGATCAGGTGAAACCCGCCCGCGTCGGTGCTCAGCGTGTGCGGCGAGAAATGCTCGACCCAGAAGTGCGTAAACAGCAGCAGCAGCAGCAGCGTCCCGCTGATCCGCTGGAAGTACCAACTGAACGCGCCCGATTTGCGCGTCTTGTAGCTCGTCGCCATGGCGCTCGTCTCCGGAAATCAGGTTACTTGGTGAAGGAGGCAACCGAGCGACCGAGCCACATCGGCCAAGCCGAGGCGATCAGCAGCACGACCGTGAGGGCGGCGACGGCGTAGGCCAGCCGCTTCTGCGTAGTCGAGCGCAGCCCGGCCATGTCGTAGATGACGATCCGCATCCCGTTCAGCCCGTGGATCAGAAACGCCCCGAACAGCGTCCACTCGGCGAACTTGAAGAACGGCGACGAGTAGTGGGCGATCATCTCGGTGAACGATTGGGTCACCTCCGCCTCGCTCCGCAGCCCGACCAGCGCGTTGAGCGAATAGACGTGCAGGAACAGGTACAGCGTCAGCCCGATACCGGTGACGCGGTGCAGCGCCCAGGAGACCATGCCGGGTCGCCACTTGTAGCCCAGAATCGAGCGGACGAACGAGCGATTTTCCGGCTTGGTCATCGTCTCCACAGTCGGGACTCCCATCAGAATCAGGAAAAAGCGGCACCGCAGCGGTGGCCGGACGACTTTGCCAAAATGCGTGCCCGTCAAATCTCGGCTAAAATAGACACCAACCGGCCGGAGAACGGCGATTCGGGGCGCTTGTCGCCGCCCGCTCCCCAAAGCTGGGAAGCCCGGCGGGAACCGCTCAGTTGGTGATCCGGGCTTTATGCCTGCGTCGCTCGCCAGTGATCCGGGAAGTATTGCTCTGCTCGGGAAACCAACCCGTTTCTCACTCCACCAGGAAGCGACTCGAGTCCAAATGTCGGCCACATGCTTGATGCTGAACCGATCAAGGGGTAGTACTTGAGCTGACCGCCGGAAGTGCCATACCACTCGAACAAAACACCGTGCGCGTCCTCAGCGACGATTCGCTTCGCGGGCAACTGGGTTTGGGGATCAACAGGACAACGCCACCTCAAGGTGGCAGGATCAGGCAAGTCGAGCGGAAACTGATAGAGTTGATAAGTCCGACTTCGCTCATCATAGGGCAACGCCAGATAGGAGCTTCGCCCGACGTCTATCCTTCCACCGTTGGCAATATCGGCTGATTGGTGCCACGATCTGACCAGATTGATGACTCGCTCGCCTGTGACCTGCGCGTTCTGGCGAAAGGTTGCGGTGGTAATCCCCTGCGCGTTTAAATCACGCCAAAACAGCCCGGCGGAGTTGGAGAGTTCGAGGGTGATTCTACCTCGTCTCAGGTCGCTCTTCAGCGTGTTTCGCATCTTGCATGACAGACCGAAAGAGACGTTCGGTCGGATGGAGTCTGGCAGATGAACGTCGAACAGATTCTTGTCCTCTTGAGACGTCCCGGCCCAAACCAGAGCCACGATCCGCTCGAAGTCCCGCCAACCTGGAATGGTGAAGCCGGGTTGAGCGACATCCGGGTATTGTCCTGTTCCATCTTGCAGGACACTGAGTACCGCGTCATTGTATAAGCTGAGGGTGCGTTCTTTGCTGGCCTCGACCAGAAACGAGGCACCATGCAGAAGACCCATGTCGTTGAACTGACCGCCGAAGAACGCCAGACGCTGCTGGCACTGAGCCGCAAAGGTCATCTTGCTGCCCGACAACTCCAGCGAGCCCATCTGTTGCTGCTCTCCGACGAAGGCAAAACCGACCCCGAGATCGCCGAGGCGCTGCACGTCAGTTCTCAGACCGTCTACAACACCCGGCGGCGATTCGTCAGCATCGCTACCCCACGCGATACTGAGCGGGCGATCAAGGACCGCCCTCGGCCCGGCAAGAAGCGCAAGCTCGACGGCAAGCAGGAGGCGATGCTCACGGCGCTGGCCTGCTCAAAGGCACCGGATGGGCAATCGCGCTGGTCGCTGAGGCTTCTCGCCGACCGTTTCGTCGCTCTCGGTGAGCAGACGTCTGGCCAGACGGGTGAACCGATTACCTCGCTCTCTTACGAGACGGTTCGACGTGTGCTAAAAAAAGCGACCTCAAACCGTGGCTGAGAAAGCACTGGTGTATCCCGAAGGTGGGCTCTGAGTTCGTCTGGCACATGGAGGATGTGTTGGACCTCTACCAGGCGCCTTATGACGAGAAGCGACCGGTCGTATGCCTGGATGAGTGCCCGGTGGCCCTCGTCGGCGAAACGCGCGAGCCACTGCCGATGACGCCTACAAAGGAAGAGCGCCCCAGCAAGCCGCTCCGCCTGGACTACGAGTACGAGCGTCGAGGGGCAGCGAATCTGTTCATGGCCTTCGAGCCGCTGGCCGCCTGGCGTGAAGTCATCGTCACCGAACGGCGGACGCGGTTAGAGTTTGCGGACTACCTGAAACACCTCCTCGATGGGCGCTACAAGGATGTCGAGCAGGTTCGACTGGTCACCGATAACCTGAACACGCACAACCCGGCAAGCCTGTATGAGCGATTCGAGGCCGCCGAGGCCAACCGCCTGATGAAGCGGATCGAATGGCATTACACGCCAAAACATGGCTCGTGGCACGCCCCGCCATCTGGCGGGCGGGAACATGGTGGAGATCGAGTTAAGCGTGCTCAGCCGTCAGTGTCTGAATAGGCGATTGCCGGATCGGGCGATCTTAGCCGAAGAAACCGAAGCTTGGGCGGCGCAGCGGAATCAGGATGGTGCAACTGTCGTGTGGCGCTTCACCACGACGGATGCCCGCCACAAGCTCAGCCGACTTTACCCTAAACAGTTACCGTGACGCAGTACTGAGCAGCAATCGGAGTTGCTCCATTTCCTGTGGGGTGGGCAACCGTTCAGCAAAAGCAACCGGCATAGGAAACTCGCTCTATTCAATGCCCATCTCGTCTTTGAGCAGGCAATCGGTTGTGATCTCAAACCGCCTTGCCACCTTTAGGACAAGCTCGGCGGTGGGCTGTTTTCGGCCGGATTCGATCTCGCTCAGATAGGCGTGCGTTGCGTACCCAAGCTCGCCCGCCAATTGCTTGAGGGTCAGGCTCCGCATCGATCTGAGTGCGCGAAGCTTCTCACCGAATCGTTTCATCTCCGCCTCCGAAAACCGCTTGACAATCTCTTACCGCGCGACGCATATTGTCGCCAATAGAGACAAAGACACCTGACATCATTGCGAGACCCAACGATGAAACAAGCAGTTCTACCTCTGATTGAAGATCCAGCTTCCGGGTATGAGACGGTCAACAGCCCGTTCAAGTGGGTCGGAGGCAAATCGCGCTTGCGAAAGCACATTATTGAACTCCTCCCAAAGCATTCCTGCTACGTCGAGCCGTTTGCCGGCGCTGCGTGGGTGCTATTCGGAAAACGACCAAGCGATGTCGAGGTGCTCAACGACATCGATCAGAACCTGATCGGCTTCTTCCGGGTCGTCAAGGATCGGCCGGAAGAACTGATCGCCTCATTCGAATGGGAGTTGGTGTCACGGGCGGAGTTCGACCGGCTGGCTGATCTCGACCCAGCCGAGTTGACCGACATCCAGCGGGCACATCGGTTTTACTATCTCATCATGGCCGGCTGGGGCGGGGAGTTGAACTATCCACGCTTTCAAACCAGCGTCATCGATGGCGGTCACGGCAACCGACTCATCGGCGCATTGAAGACCCTCCGCAAGCGGCTCGAACCGGTCCATCATCGGCTCAAGACAGTCATCATCGAGAATCTGGACTGGCAAGCTTGCATCGAGCGGTACGACCGACCGGAGACGGTGATGTATGTCGATCCGCCCTATCCCGGCAACAAGTGCAACTATGCGTTCAACATGCGCGATTGGTCGGATCATCAAATCCTGGCAGATCGGCTCAACCGCTCAAAATGCCGGTGGATTCTCTCCTCCTACGACTTGCCGCAAGTTACAGCGATGTACGCGAACAGCTACGTGACGGCGGTGCAAGCGTTTTCTGGGATGAACGTGGAAAAGCACAAAGGGGATCGCGTGATGAACCGTGAGGTCCTGATCACCAATTTTCCACCGCCCGAAGATCGAATGCTGGTCTCAGGACCGGCCAATCAGATTCACCTGCATATCGATTGAACCCAACCTGCGCTCAGTTGGTGATCCGGGTCGAGATGAAGCGGCGGACCGAGATCAGGCTGCCGACGAAGCCGAGGGCCATGCCGACCAGCACGACCAGCCCGTAGAACGCCGGTTCGGCCCTCACGAGCGAGCGGGCACCGCCCAGGTAGTACGGACCGAGCACCGCGACGGCCAAATAGAGAAACGCTGCCGCCAGCAGACCACCGACGGCGCCTTGCACGATCCCCTCGATCAGAAACGGTTGCCGGATGAACCCGTTGGTCGCGCCGACGAGCTTCATCGTCTGGATCGTGAACCGCTTGGCGTAGATCGTCAGCCTGATCGTGTTGCTGACCAGAAAAATCGCGCTCATGGCGATGATGAGCCCGAGGCCGATGCTGAGGTACGTCAGCACCGAGACCTTTTCGTCGAGCGCGGCCAAGAACAGCTTGTTGTAGCGAACCGACTCGACGCCGGGCAATCGGCGCAGCTTGCTATCGAGCAGCACGCCGCTGTCCGACGTGGCGTAATCCGGTCGCAGCCCGATCCGGTACGAGGCCGGGAGCGGGTTGAATCCGGCGACCGAGACGACATCCTCGCCGTACTCTCGCTGGAAGATCGCCGCCGCCGAGTCTTTCGAGACGAACGTGACCGCGCCGACGCCGGTCAACGACGTGAGCTTCGGTTCGAGCGCTCGGGCGGCGGTTTCGGCCAGATCGGGCTGGAGGAACAGCTCGAACTCGATCCGGCCGCGAATCTCATCGACCACTCGGGCGGCGTTGCGGGCGAGCAGGACGAACAGCCCGAGCAGCACCAGCGAGATGGCGATGGTGACGGTCGCAATCGTCGAACTGAGCTTCGCCCGGCGGAAACCGGACAGCCCCTCGCGGAAGGTGTAACCGAGACTCATGCGGGTGTGGGGCGGGAAAAGGTCGGCGGGGACCGGGCCGCGCGTGGTGGCCGCCCGGTCCGTCGCCGGAGGTCAGCGTCAGAGGCCGAGCTTGGCCATGTTGTCCTTCACGTCCTGCGCCGAGCGGGCCAGCGCCGCCTGCTCATCCGAGGTCAGCTCGACCTCGACGATGCTCTCGACGCCGTTCTTGCCGAGCTTGACCGGGACGCCGACCATGACATCGGACAGCCCGTACTGGCCCGAGAGCCAGACGGAGCACGGCAGGATCCGCTTCTGATCTTTGGCGATGGCCTCGATCATCTGGACCGCGCTCGCAGCCGGGGCGTAGAAAGCCGAACCGGTCTTCAGCAGCCCGACGATCTCGGCGCCGCCCGAGGCGGTCCGCTTGACCAGCCGGTCGAGCGTGTCGGCGTCCATCAGCTGGGTCAGCGGGATGCCGGCGACCGAAGTGCACGAGGTAATGGGCACCATCGAGTCACCATGTCCGCCGAGCACCAGCGCTTGCACGTCCTGCACGGAAACGCCGAGTTCCATCGCGATGAAGGCGCGGAACCGGGCGCTGTCGAGCACGCCGGCCATGCCGAGCACGCGCTCAGGCGGGAAACCCGAGACCTTGTGGGCGACGTAGGTCATCACGTCGAGCGGGTTGCTGACGACGATGAGGAACGCGTTCGGCGAGCGGCGGGCGGCTTGTTCGGCGCATGACTTGACGATGTCGGCATTGGTCTTCAGCAGATCGTCGCGGCTCATGCCCGGCTTGCGCGGCAGGCCAGCCGTGATCAGGACCACGTCCGAGTCGGCGGTGTCGTCGTAGTTGTTCGTCCCGAGCACGCGCGAGTCGAACCCTTCGACCGGGGCGGACTGGTACATATCGAGCGCCTTGCCCTGCGGCACGCCTTCGACGATGTCGAGCAACACGACGGTGTCGGCCAGCCCCTTGGCCGAGAGCAATTGCGCGGCCGTGGCGCCGACGTTGCCCGCGCCGATGACGGTGATCTTCTTCATCTGAACCCTATCGTTAATGTGGAGGGAAAGGCCCGTTAATGTGGAGGGAAAGGCCCGTCGCGGCGTACGCGGACGGGTGAAAACGCAGCAGGCCGAGTCGCGAAACCCGGCCTGTCAGACGACCCTGCGAAAAGGCGACCGAGCCGGTCGGCCGCTGGAAACTCAGGCCGCGAGCTGGTCTTCGAGCGACTCGACGTAGATGAGCTTCCGCCCGCCTGCCGCCCGCTTGAAACCGACCGTGCCGTGAACGGTGGTGAACAGCGTGTCGTCGCCGCCCTTCATCACGTTCGGACCGGGGTGGTACTGCGTCCCGCGCTGCCGGACGAGGATCGAGCCAGCGGTGACAAACTCGCCGCCGAACGCCTTGATCCCGAGTCGCTTGGAATGCGAGTCGCGCCCGTTCCGCGTGGAGCCTACGCCTTTCTTGTGTGCCATGGTCTTGAGCCGGAAAAGAGGTCCGTGTCTAATACCTGCCGTCGGCCTCAGCCGCCGAAGGCGCCGATCTCGATCTGCGTGTAAGGCTGACGGTGGCCGTTCTTGACCCGGTAGCCCTTGCGCCGCTTCTTCTTGAAGACGATGACCTTGTCACCCTTGACGTGGGCGAGCACTTTTGCGCTGATCGGCGAGAGGTCGCTCGTCTTGAGCCCACCATCGCCGCCCATCGCCAGCACCCGGTCGAACGTCACGTCGGCGCCCACTGCGTGAGCCGCCATCTGGGGAACGTACAGCTTCTGCTGCGCGGTCACCTTGAACTGCTTGCCGCCAATCTCCACAATCGCGTACATGATCGCCACATCCTTTGATACGCGACGGTGTTCTTGGGAGCCGAGCGCTGCCTCGCCTGCCCGCCGCTGAGTGCTGATGAGTTGGCCTTTCGGCCGGTCGTCTGTCAAGCCCGCAAAGATACTGCTTTCCCCGGAAAATGTCAAGCCGCGTTTGCTCGGCGGCGGCGCGGCGCTTGCACCGGCAGGGCCATCCCCCTATCTTGTCAGATGTTGTTTTGCTCCTTCTCGGGAGGATTTGATCATGGCTCTCACCCGACGCATCCTGCTCGGCGCGCTGCTGCTGACGCTCATCAGCGCGACGACGGCCGCTGCCCAGGCGCAAACCGTCTCACCGACGACAGCTGACTCATCCGGTGCCCGGACGGTCGATCTCAACATGAGCCCCGAGTCGCGCCGGGCGTCCATCGAGCGGTGGAAGGCGAAAAACCGCCGCCGCAACCCGGTCCAGCGGACCGCACCACCGGCAGGCGAACCGCGCATCGTGACCCCGGCGCCGATCATCGCGGTCCAGCCCACGCTCGAGACCGGGGCCGGATTCCAGCTCGGGTCGCATGGCGGCTCAGGCCGGAGCGACCTGCCATTCTCGACCATCGCCGTCCCGTATCAGACCGCCGCCGAGCGGACGGGGGCGCCGGGCGGCCAACCGGTCAACGCCACATCGCAGAGTCGGCGCGACGGCCACTGAGCAACCGTTGCGTCGGATGGGCACCGGGCCGTATCTTCAGTTTCCCCCTCGGAAGGGTGCCAGAGTGGTCGATTGGAACGGTCTTGAAAACCGTCGTCCCGAGAGGGACCGTGGGTTCGAATCCCACCCCTTCCGCAGTCGAGGCCCGGTCGTGTTGCTGGCGACCGGGCCTTTTTGCGCGCACGCTGGCGGCCGGTCGATGGTTGTTCGGCTGATCGGCGCGTCGAACCTTTATCGTCGCCGGGCTCGTACGCCGCCACGGCCGCGTATCTTACTCGTCAGCAGGCGGACACATCTCGCATACGGAGGGACTTGGGCAATGGGACTCTGGGATAAGCTGACCGGACAGTTCATCGAGGTCATCGACTGGACTGACGACCGGGGCGACACGCTGGTGTACCGCTTTCCGGTCGCCGACCGGGCGATCAAACAGGACGCGCAACTGACCGTGCGCGAAGGGCAAGCCGCCGTGTTCCTCAACGAGGGCGAGCTGGGCGACGTGTTCACGCCCGGCCGCTACGTGCTCAACACGCAGAACATCCCGATCCTGACGGCGCTGAAGTCGTGGAAATACGGCTTCAACTCGCCGTTCAAGGCCGATGTCCTGTTCGTCAGCACGACGCAGAAGACCGGGCTGAAGTGGGGGACGCAGAACCCGATCATGCTGCGGGACGCCGATTTCGGCGTCGTGCGGATGCGGGCGTTCGGCACCTATGCGGTCCGCGTGACCGATCCGGCCGCGTTCGTTCGCCAAGTCGTCGGGACGCAGGGGACGTACACGACCGAGGCGATCACCGAGACGCTGCGCCGGACCGTCGTCAGCCGCTTCACCGACGTGCTCGGGGAGGCGAAGATCCCGGCACTCGATCTGGCGGCGCAATATGATGAACTCGGCAAGCTGATTCAGGGTCGGATCGCGCCCGACTTTACCGCGCTCGGGCTCGAGCTGACGAGTTTCCTGATCGAGAACCTGTCGCTGCCGCCGGAGGTCGAAGCGGCGCTCGACAAGCGCAGCGGGATGGGCGCCGTCGGCAACCTCGACCAGTATTTCAAGTACCAGATGGCGAACGCGCTCGACAAGCCGTCCGGCGGCGGCGGCAACGCTGGGATGGAACTCGGCGCCGGGATGGCGATGGGCAAGGCGATGATGGACGCGATGGCTCGGCCGACCGATCCGGCCGTCAACCCATCGGTCGGTGGCGCGGCGGCAACGGCCCAGCCGGGCGTCGGCGCCGACGAGACGCGGACCAAGCTGCGCGAGTTCAAGTCGATGTTCGACGACGGGCTGATCACACAGGACGAGTTCGACTCGATGAAGCGCAAGCTGCTCGGCCTCTGACCCGTCCCTTTTTCCCGCTGCCGGACGCGACAGACTGCGTCCGGCAGCCCCTTTTCATGCCGCCCATGACCGAATCGACGTTCGCCGGGTTCACGCCCGACGCGCTCGCATTCCTGCGCGATCTGGCCGCGAACAATGACCGCTCGTGGTTCGCCGAGCACCGCGACCGCTACGAAACCGGCGTCAAAGCGCAGATGCACGGC
>JBBSVG010000048.1:0-9284 GCA_038233775.1 Bacteroidota bacterium
GTCGTGACGCCCCCGAATCGAGCCACCCGATGAAAATTGTCCTTCGTATCCTGATGGTCGTCGCCGGGCTGGCCCTGATCGGGCTGGCTCTGAAAGCGTTCGATATGTTCTAACCTGCCGGAGCATTGCGCGTGGGCGACGGGATCAATTTCACCAAAGAAGCGCTGCTCCGGCCGCTGAACCTGCTGGCGATGCTCGGTTCGGGCATCGCCACGCTCGTGACGGGCGAGCCAGGCTGGCTGATGCTCGGCGCCGGGGCGGAACTGGTCTATTTGGGCACCATCCCCGGCTGGCCGCGCTTCCAGCGGCTCGTCCGCTCGCGCAAAAATCGCGGCAGCACCGAGGAATCGGACGGCAAAGGCACCGACGACCTGATCCGCGAACTCGGTCAAGACGGACAGAAACGCTATTTCGCCCTCGCCCGCCTGAGAAAGGTCATCGGCGACAACTTCCGCACCTACCACCGCGCCACCCGCTCGCTGCTCGAGGCGCAGGTCTCGAAGCTCGACACGCTGTTGCTCTCGTACCTGCGGATGCTCCACGCGCAGGAAGGCTACCGGCTTTATCTCGCCAAGACCGACGCCAACTCGATCCGAACCGACCTCGAAGCCGTCCGGTCGTCGCTCGAGGCGTCGAGCGAGCGGGTGCGGGGGATCAACCGGCCGCGGGTCGAGATCCTGGAGAAGCGGCTGTCGGAGTGGGACAAGGTGCAGGAGCACGTCTCGGTTATGGACGCGCAGTTGGCGGCCATCGAGGACATGTTCAAGTACATGCACGAGCAGTCGATGACGATGCGCGACCCGCAAGAACTGTCGTTCCAGCTCGATTCGCTCATGACCGACGTCGAGACGAGCGAGCAGGTCGTCCGCGACATCGAGACAACGCTCAGCAACTCCCCTTCCGCCCTGCTTGGGCTCGACGATCCGCTCCGCGACGGTTTCACCGGCGCACTCGACCCGACCCGCGCCCCCGGCAACCGCCGCGTCCGGGACTGAATCCGGAACCTTTTCAATAGCTTAACCGGTGCTCAGGAGCCGCGCATCTCCGTTCGCTGATCGACTTTCGTGGTGAGCTTGGGCGGTAGCGTTCCGCTGCCGCAGAATCCATGAACGGAGCCACCGCGACCCACAGGCTCTATCCTTTGCCGTTGATCTCAACAATTTGATGGTCGCGATGCAGCGAATTCGCGTCAAGATCTGCTGCATCTCGTCGCTCGACGAAGCCCGGCTTGCCGTTCGGTTGGGCGCCGACGCGCTTGGGCTCGTTTCCGCCATGCCAAGCGGACCCGGCGTGATCCCAGATGCGCTGATCGCCGCCATTGCTGCCGCCGTCCCGCCGCCGGTCGCGACGTTTCTGCTGACAAGCGCGGTCGAGGCCGAGCCGATCATCCAGCAGGTTCGCGCTGCTGGCGTCAACACGGTCCAGTTGGTCGATGCGGTCGCGCCGACGGTGTATGCCGAGCTTCGTCGCAGGCTGCCCGGCGTGAAGCTCGTCCAAGTGATCCACGTCGTCGGTCCGCCGTCGCTGGGTGAAGCGCTCGCGGCCGCCGGTCAGGTCGATGCGCTGCTGCTCGATTCCGGCAACCCGGCGCTGGCGGTCAAAGAACTCGGCGGGACCGGCCGGACCCACGATTGGGCGACGAGCCGCCGCATCTGCGACCATTCACCGGTGCCGGTTTTTCTCGCCGGCGGCCTGCGCCCCGAGAACGTCGCCGACGCGGTCCACTCGGTCCGACCGTTCGGCCTCGACCTGTGCAGCGGCGTGCGGTCCGACGGGCGGTTGGACGAGGCGAAACTCGCCCGGTTTTTCGCCGCGCTGCGGGCCATCGAAGACCCGGCCGGGACGCCTGAGACGGCGTGATTTGTGCGGTCGAAACCACTGCACATTTCAGCAGACTTCACCAGAGGAATTGCCCATGCCGCCGCCCAAAAAAGGCGCCGCAGCCGTCAAAGCCGAACCGGTCCGCAACCCGCACACGACCGCCAAGCCGAACGTCGAAGCCGACATCGAGGAGCAGCAACTCCGACCGGTCCGCTTCGGCGATTTCACCGGTCAGCGCAAGATCGTCGAGAACCTCGAAGTCTTCATTCAAGCCGCCAAGACGCGGGCCGAGGCGCTCGACCACGTCCTCCTGTTCGGTCCGCCCGGTCTGGGCAAGTGCATCACCGCCGACAGCCTGATCTTGACGGATCGCGGCCTGGTGCCGTTCGACGAGATCCTGCCACCGGGTTTAGCGGCGGGTGAGAGCACGACGTGCGAGGTGCGCGTCTGCGGCATCGACGGACTCGAACCGGCCAGCCACCTCTACTCAAGCGGGTTCGTCCCGACGCGTCGGCTGCGGACGAGCGCCGGGTTCGAGATCGAGGGCACGCCACACCATCCGCTGCTCGTGGCGACGCCAGACGGTCCAAAGTGGCGTCCCATCAGCGCATTGCAACCCGGCGATCACGTCGCCATTGCCTGCGGAACCAACTGCTGGGGCGAGGCGCAACACGTCCTGTGGCGGTCGGGATCGGCCACCGCCCGGCGACGGCGGAGCGACGCGACCGTCCGCGACATCCACGGCCAGTTGGTCGGCGCGCTGGACCGCCTGCCGACGTCCATCGAACTCAACCACGCCGTCGCCGGTCGCGTCACCCCGGTCAACGTGCCGCAACTGGTGGCCCAGCGGTTGGAGTTGCCCTTGACCGACGGGCGCACGCTCGTCCCCGCGCTGCGCTGCGCCGAGCCGTGGACGCACGTCACGCTGCCCGAGCCGGGCGAGCTGCGACGGATCACGCTGGACGCCGATCTGGCCTATCTGCTCGGGATGCTGGTCGGTGACGGCCACTTCGAGAAGCGACAGAACACGCCCGCGTTCACGATCACCTGCACGGAACCGGAGCTTCAGGCGGAACTCCAGCGGATCAGCCGCGATCACTTCGGCATCGCGCCGGAGGTGCGTTGCTACGGCGATCAGGCGCCGCTGCTGCGGTTCAGCCAGAGCATCGGACAGGTGTGCCTGAAGTTCGGTGCGAAAGCCGTCACGGCGGCGCACAAGACCGTTCCGGCGGCGGTGCTGACCGGGCCGCGCGAGGTTGCGGTCGGCTTCCTGCAAGGGTTGTTCGACGCGGACGGCACCGCCGGAACAGATGGCTATGTCGCGTTCGGCACCCGCTCGGAGCGGCTTGCGCGGCAGGTGCAACTGATGCTGGCGAACTTGGGCATCATCGCCCGGCGCAACGCCCGGCAGGTGACGGATGCGCCGTTCTGGCAGTTGTTCATCGGCGGTGAGCAAGCCGAGCGATTCCACCGGCAGGTCGGGTTCCGCCTGACCCGCAAGCGCGACCGGAGCGCCGGGCTGGCAGATCGTCCCCGAGGCTGGTCGCGGGCGGATCGAGTGCCGTGCGCCAACGTGGCGCTGAGCGCGCTGCTGCGTCGGAGCGGACCGCATCCTCGGGCGCTGCACAAGGTGTTTGGTCATGTCACCCGCGACGACCGAACGCCGAGCCGGACGCAGGTCGCCCGCTATCTCTCGCTGCTGCCGCAGTCGGTGATCGAGCGCTCGGCGGAACAGGCGGCGCTGGCCGATCTCTCGGCATCGACCCTGTTCTGGGACCGGATCGAAACCATCGAAGCGTCGGCAGCCGAAGCGTTCGATTTCGTCGTGCCCGGCACCCATTCCTTCGTCGCGAACGGGTTCTACAACCACAACACAACGCTGTCGCACATCATCGCCAACGAGATGGGCGTTGGGATCAAAACCACGAGCGGGCCGGTGCTGGACAAGCCGGGCGATCTGGCGGGGTTGCTGACGAATCTCGACGAGCGCGACGTGCTGTTCATCGACGAGATCCACCGGCTGAACCCGATTGTGGAGGAATATCTCTACTCGGCGATGGAGGATTTCACGCTCGACATCATGATCGACGCTGGGCCGAGCGCTCGGTCGGTCCAACTGACGCTGCCGCGCTTCACGCTCATCGGCGCGACGACTCGGGCGGGTTCGCTGACGGCGCCGCTCTTGGCCCGGTTCGGCATCACCAGTCGGCTCGATTACTACGACCCGCAACTGCTCCAAAGCATCATCGTTCGGGCTGCGCATATCCTCGGCGTCGAGATCGACGAGCAGGGCGCGATGGAGCTGGCCCGGCGCTCTCGCGGCACGCCGCGCATCGCCAACCGGCTGCTCCGCCGGGCGCGCGATTTTGCCCAAGTGCGCGGCGACGGAATCGTGACCGCCGCCATCGCCGACTACACGCTCAACGCGCTGGAGGTCGACCGCGAGGGACTCGACGAGATGGACAAGCGAATCCTGACGACGATCATCGACCACTACAACGGCGGACCGGTCGGCGTCTCGACCATCGCCGTCGCCGTCGGCGAAGAACCGGGGACGATTGAGGAGGTCTATGAGCCGTACCTGATCCAGATCGGGTTCCTGAAGCGGACGCTGCGGGGGCGCGAGGCGACCGACCGGGCGTACCGGCATTTGGGTCGCCACCGTCGCGGTCAGGCCGCCGCGCCCGACCCGAACGGCGAGCCGAATCTGTTCGAGAGCTGACCCGTCCCCCGGCGGGCGTACATTGGGAGACCGGCGCCGCTTGAGGCCGGTCTCCCTTTTTTATTTGGATTTCTGCCCATGCGCCTTCTCTCTCTGACCGCTGCGCTCTGCCTGCTCGTCGCCTCGACCGGTTGCGCGCAGCCCTACAAAGACCCGAACGCGGCCGTCGAGACGCGCGTCACGTCGCTGCTCGGGCGCATGACGCTCGACGAAAAACTCGACTACATCGGCGGCTACCACGATTTCTCCATTCGCGGGATCGGTCGGCTCAGTCTGCCGGAGATTTTGTTGAGCGACGGACCGGTCGGCATTCGCGGCGAGGGGCGCTCGACGGCGTACCCGGCCTCGATCCTGACAGCTGCGACTTGGGACACGTCGGCGGCGCATCGCTTGGGCGTCGCGCTCGGTCAGGACGCCCGCGCTCGCGGCGTTCATGTGCTGCTCGCGCCCGGCGTCAATATGTACCGGGCGCCGATGAACGGGCGCAACTTCGAGTATTTCGGCGAAGACCCGTTTCTCGCGGCCCGCATGGCCGTCGGCTACATCCGGGGCGTGCAGAGTCAGGGCGTCGTCGCGACAGTCAAACACTTCGCCGGGAACAACCAGGAGTGGGACCGCAACCGCGTCAGTTCGGATATCGATGAACGGACGCTGCGGGAGATCTATCTGCCCGCGTTCCGGGCGGCCGTGCAGGACGGCCACGTTGGCGCTGTCATGAACAGCTACAATCTGGTCAACGGCGTCCACGCGACGCAGAACGAGCACCTGAACCGCGACATCCTGAAAGGCGACTGGGGCTTCGACGGCGTGCTGATGTCCGATTGGAGCGCGACCTACGACGGTGTCGCGGCGGCGAAGGCCGGGCTCGACCTCGAGATGCCGTCGGCGGCGTTCATGAACCGGCAGACGCTGAAACCGGCGCTCCAGCAAGGCACGCTGTCCGAAGCGGTGATCGACGACAAGGTGCGGCGTATCCTGCGGATGATCTTTCGCAACGGGTTCTACGACCGGCCTCAACTCGACCGGACGATCCCGGCCGACAACCCGGCTACGGCGGCCGTCGCGCTTGATCTGGCTCGCGGCGGAATCGTGTTGCTGAAGAACGCCGATCACATCCTGCCGCTGGCCGGATCGGTCCGCTCGGTGGCCGTCATCGGACCCAACGCCGACCGCTACGTCGCCGGTGGCGGGAGCTCGCTCGTCCCGCCGTTTCACTCGGTCACGCTGCTGCAAGGGATTCGCTCGGTCGCCGGAGATCGAACGGTGAGCTACGCAGCAGGCAGCTTGTCGCCGCTAGAGACGTTCGCCGCCGAGTCGCCGTTCTACACTGCGCCCGGCTCGACCACCGCTGGGCTGAAAGCCGACTATTTCGCCAACCAAGACTTGTTCGGCGCCCCGGCCGTCACGCGAACCGAGCGGTCGGTGCATCACGTCTGGCCCGACGCGCCGGACGTGGCCGGTCTGTCGGCCGATCACTTCTCGGCCCGCTACACCGGCGTCGTCCGGCCGAGCACGTCGGGATTGTACAAGTTCGCCGTCCGCAGCGACGACGGTGTGCGGCTGTGGGTGGACGGCAAGCCCGTCATCGACCAGTGGAAAGACCAAGCGCCGACGCTGAACGGCGTGTTCCTCCCGCTCGAAGCGGGCAAGGAATACGCGGTCAAGCTCGATTTCTACGAAAACGCTGGCGGCGCCGAGGTCACGTTCGCCTGCTACCGCGAGGTGCTCGACTTCACCGAAGCCACCCGCGCCGCTGCGGCAGCCGATGTCGCTGTCGTCGCGGTCGGGTTCGACGAGGGCAGCGAGGGCGAAGGGTCGGACCGCTCATTTGAGTTGCCGGACGCGCAGGTTGCACTGATTCGGGCCGTCGTGGCGGCCAACCCGAACACGGTCGTCGTGCTCAACGCTGGCGGCAACGTGGCGATGGCGGACTGGTTGCCGTCGGTCAAAGGGCTGATCCACGGCTGGTATCCGGGCCAAGAAGGCGGGACCGCGCTGGCCGAGATCCTGTTCGGCAAGGTCAACCCGAGCGGCAAGCTCCCGGCGAGTTTCGAGCGCGTCTGGGCCGACAATCCGACGGCCAACAGCTACCTCGACCCCGACGGCGACCGCCGCGTTGCCTACACCGAAGGCTTGAATCTGGGCTACCGGTTCTACGATCAGAGCCAAACGAAACCACTGTTTCCGTTCGGCTTCGGCCTGTCATACACGACGTTCAAGTACGCCGATCTGCACGTCACCAGTCCGGGCGCTGGCGCGGCGACGGTTCAGTTCACGGTCACCAACACCGGCGAGATGGACGGTGCGGAAGTGGCGCAGGTGTACGTCCATCAGGCGCAAAGCCCGGTCGCCCGGCCGCTCAAAGAGCTGAAAGGCTTCATCAAGGTTTTCCTGAAACGAGGCGAGTCGCGCACCGTGACCGTTCCGCTCGACGCCGCCGCGTTTTCGTACTTCAAGACGGCGACCGGCGCGTTCGGCTACGATCCCGGCCGATTCGATATTCTGGTCGGCTCGTCATCGGCGCAGATCGAGTTGCGCGATTCGGTCGAGATCAAATAGCCGCCCGACGCCTCAAACGCACAGCGCCCCCGAGCCGAAGCCGGGGGCGCTGTTGGTTGTGACAGAAATGGGTTCAGCGGACGAGCGTGACGCGGCGGGTGATGTCGGTGTGAACCGTCGCGCCGCGCACGGTCAAGCGGTAGAGATAGACGCCCGACGGCAGACCGGTCGCGTCGAACGGAACGTCGAACGTCCCGGCGGCCATCGGCTCGTCGCGGAGCAGCGTCGCCACCGACCGGCCGAGCGCATCGACGACGGTCATCGTCACGACGGCCGGCTCGGGCAGATCGAACCGAATTGTCGTGCTCGGGTTGAACGGGTTCGGCGAGGCGCCGACCAGCCGGAACTCGGTCGGCAGCCCAGCCGTCGGGACCGCCTCGGCCGTCCAACTCTGCGGCAGCGTGACCGTTGCAAAGCCCACGGTCTGAATGGTACCAGAGGTCGAAACGCTCTCGAGCCGATAGGTGTAGGAGTGGGACAACTCGACCGGGTTCGGGTCGCGGACCGTGTAGTCGTGACGAGAGCCGCCGTCGGTCGCGCCGGAGAGTTGGGCGACCCGCCGGGCCGTCGCCCAATCCCATGTCGTGCCCGACGAACGCGTCACGACCCACGAGGCGTGGTTGTACTCCTGCGCCAGCCAGTTGATCGACACGCCGCGCTCGGCGGCCGTCGCCGTGAACGCCTCGAGCGTCACCGGAAGCACCTGATCGAAGTCGGTCAGGTTATAGACGCCGCCGCCGGTCGAACCAACGTAGAGATCGCCCGGTGTGGTCGGGTCGAACGTGACGGCGTTGAGTCGGTCGAACATGAGCCCGTCGTTGTACGGTTTGGCAACGCCGCCAGCGAGGTAATAAAACCCCTTGTCGGTCGCCGCCAGCGCGTTGTCGCCCGGCTCGACGATCAGATCGCGGCCCGTCACGCCGGTCGAGCCGGGGACGAAACCGAACGAGAGGCCGCCGTCGGCGGAGCGGTACAGCCCGTTGCCGTCGCTCCCGGCGTACACATGGCTCGGGTTGCTCGGGTCGATGGCGACCGAGAGGATCGCGACGGTCGGCAGCCCGGTCGCTTCGGTCCAAGTGTCGCCGCGATTGGTCGAGCGGAACAGCCCTTCGTCGGTGGCGGCGAAGACGAGGCCGGGCGAGCCAGCCCGGAGCGCGATCCGGCGGACGTTGACGTTGTCGCCGCCTCGGGGCAGCCCGTTGTTCCGCCGCACATAATCCTGCGTCAACAGATCCGACCGGCGGAAGCCTTCACCGGCAGTGCCGACGTAGACGATGGTCGGGTTGTTCGGGTCCACCCGGACGGTGAACAGATCGCCGCGACCCTCCAGCCCGTTGCGCGAGACAGCCCACGAGCCGCCGCCGTTGGTCGATTCATAGACGCCCAATCCGCCGTTGACCGACAGGTACAGCTTGCTCGGGTTGCTCGGGTCGAGGGCGACACCGGTGCCGAGAAAATTCGGCAGCGTCTGGGTGAAGTTGACCGTCGTCTGCGGGAGACCGGTGTTGACGGCGAACCAGTTCAGCCCGCCATCGGTCGATTTGAACACACCCGACCCGGTCGTGACGGCGTAGAGTGTCTGCCCATCGCTTGGGTGGTGGGCCAGATCGACGACCGTGTTGCCGGGCAGACCGCCGTTGTTGGCGTTGAACCAGTTGCCCGCGCCGTCGCTCGTCCGGTACAGCCCGAAGCCGCCGTCGGTGGCGCCGTAGAGCCGCTGCGGATTGGAAGCGGCGATGGCGAGCCAGTTGCCCGTCAGCGCACCGATCCCGTCTCGGGCCGGTGCCCACGTCGTCAGATCGGTCGTCTTGTAGAACCCGTTGCCGCCCGGCTGGTTGAAGTCGCGGTGCGAGGTGTAGGCAACGGCGGGATTGGTCGGGTCGAACAGGACGAACAGCTCGTCGCGGTTGAACAGCGGTTGGTTGCCGTTCGTCTGCCCGTTGGCTGGCAGACCAAGGATGATCTGCGTCCAGTTGCCGCTGCCCGACTTCTTGTACACGCCCTGCCCGTTGAACCCGGCCAGCAGCAGCCCGTCGCCGCCGCCTGTGGCCGGAACGGCCGCGCTGATGTCGAGCGAGGTGATCTGATACGGTCCGGTCACCGCACAAGAGCCGGTCGTGCAGCCAGCGTTGAATCCGGTGTTGCGCGCCGTCCAACTCGCGCCGCCATTGGTCGAGATGAA
>JBBSVG010000049.1:0-9258 GCA_038233775.1 Bacteroidota bacterium
AGCCCACACCTCGGTGCCGGAAAACGGGTTAATCTGCTTGATCGTCCCGTCCGGCATCTGATGATAAAACGTGTCGTAACGCATACAGGCGGCTGGGGGATGGAGGCGCGGGGCGAAAAATCGAACCGGGGCCGATGACCAACATCCGTTCCGCAGCCGAATCCGGCGCTCAGGCTTGACACCTGCTGCGCCGCTCGCTATTTTCTGCCCCGCCGCCGATTGAGAGCGACGGCGAGAATCGACCAACCGAGAGGCATTTCAGCGTGGGCAGACGGATCGAGATTTATACCGACGGGGCGTGCTCCGGCAACCCCGGTCCCGGCGGCTGGGGCGCGATTCTGCGGACCGTAACCGCCGACGGTCGCGAGATCGAGCGCGAACTCTCCGGCGGCGAGCGCCAAACGACGAACAACCGGATGGAACTGACCGCCGCCATCGAGTCGCTCCGGGCGCTGACCGAACCGTGCGAGGTCGCGCTTCACTCCGACAGCTCGTATCTCGTCCACGCCTTTACGCTCGGCTGGTTGGCGAACTGGCAGCGCAACGGTTGGCGAAAAAAGGACAAAGGGCCGGTCGAGAACCAAGATCTGTGGCAGATTCTGCTCGGATTGAGCCAAACGCACCGCGTCACGTTCGTCAAGGTCAAAGGTCACGCGACCGACGTGCTCAACAACCGGTGCGACAAGCTGGCCCGCGCCGCCGTCGTCGCCATTACCTCAGCGGTGCCGACGTGACGCCCGGACTCGACGATCTGCTGGCCGACATTCGGGCCGACGCCGGTCCGGTCGGTTCACCTGCGACCGGGCCGACCGAGTTTCGGATCGGCCTTGTTGCCGTGATCGGCGCGGGCGTGATGGGGCAGGGGATCGCCCAAACGGTCGCCGCGTCGTCGGTCGAGGTGCTGCTCGTTGAGCGCGACGAGACGAGTTTGGCCGCCGGACTGGCCGCGATTCGGCACGCGCTCGACGCTGAGATCACGCATTGGGCGATGACCGAGTCGGAGAAACGGTCGATCTTGTCGCGGATTCGCGGCACCTCGCTGCTCGACGAGGCGACCGGCGCCGATCTGGTCATCGAGGCGGTGACCGAGGAAATGACGGTCAAGAAGACGCTTTTTCGTGCGCTCAACGAACGGTGCGACCCGGCGACGATCTTTATCAGCAACACGTCCACGCTGAACCTGACCGAACTGGCCCAATCGAGCGGTCGGCCCGACCGGGTGCTCGGGATGCACTTCCTCAGCCCGGTCCCGAAAGTCCCGCTCGTCGAACTGGTTCGGGCGATGACGACCTCCGACCCGACGTTTGCCCGAGTCCGCCGCTTCGCCCAAGACACGCTCGGCAAAACCCCGGTCGAGGTCTATGAATACCCCGGTTTCGTCACCACGCGGGTCATCATCCCGATGCTCAACGAAGCGATGCACGTGCTGATGGAAGGCATCGCGACGGCCGAGGGGATCGACACGGCGATGCGGCTCGGTTACGGTTTCCCGCTCGGTCCGCTGGCGCTGGCCGACCGAATCGGGCTCGACGAGGTGCTCAAATGGATGGAAGCGCTCTACCGCCAACTCGGCGAGCCGCGCTACCGGCCGACGGCGATCCTCCGCAAGCTGGTCCGCGAACGCAAACTCGGCCGCAAAACCGGTGAAGGGTTTTTTGTCTATGACGACACCGCCGCCCGCGCCTGACCGCCCGGTTCGCGTCTCCGAGCCCGAGCGACTCGCCGCCGAACCGAAGTTGTCGGTCGAGCCCGATTACTGGGATGTCTGCCCGAACTGCGGCGCGGCGATGCAGGTTGTCCGCTGCAAGTACCGTTGTACCCGCTGCACCTATTTCATGAGTTGCTCTGAGTTCTAACCCCGACACGACGCCGATGAATCCGATGTTCGCTCATCTCGTCGCCACGTTCCAAATGGGCGCGTGGCAGGCGCTGGGCAAGTTGAAGAATCCGATGACCGACCGGGTCGAGCGCGACCTTGCGGCGGCTCGCTCGGCCATCGACCTGCTCGAGATGCTCCATCAGAAGACGAAGGGCAACCTCGAACCCGACGAAGCGAGGCTGCTCGAGGGCGCGCTTCGCGATCTGCGGCTGAACTACGTCGATGAAGCGCGCAAGCCCGAGTCGCCGTCGCTCGCCGCCGTCTCGCCCGATCCGACCGACGATCCCGCCGCTCCGCTCACCGACGCCATCGACCCGGCGCCGCCCGTCTCCTAACCCCGCGATCCCGCTATGCGCCTCGGCATTCTGGCGAACCTGACCAAACCGGCCATCTGGGCGGCGGTGCCCGAGGCGCTTGCGTGGTGCGCCGCGCACGGCGTCGGCGTCGTGCTGGAGGCTGAACTGGCCGCCGGCTTGGCTTCTCGTGGACTCGCCTCGTCGCTGCCCGCTGTCGCTGCGGCCGAGCTTCCCACGGCGGCTGACGCGCTGCTCGTCTTCGGTGGCGACGGGACGCTGCTCGGCGCAGCCAGGCTGGCCCGACACCATCCGATCCCGCTGCTGGCCGTCAATCTCGGCAAGCTCGGGTTTCTGGCCGAGGTCGATGTGGCGCATCTGCCCGACGCGTTGGACGAGTGGTTCGCGGGGCGGACCCGGATCGAGCCGCGTCTGGCGCTCGAGGCGCGCACTGTCGAGCCGACGGCCGAGTCCGACCGCGACCTGTGGGCGCTGAATGACATTGTCATCGACAAAGGCGGGTTCGCCCGGATGATCCGGGTCGAGGTGCATTTGGACGACGAATACCTCAATACTTACGTCGCCGACGGCCTCATCATCGCCACACCGACCGGGGCGACCGGCTACTCGCTCTCCGCTGGCGGTCCGCTGCTCGATCCGACGCTGCCCGCGTTCGTCATCAGCCCGATCTGTCCGCACACGCTCGCCGCCCGGCCGGTCGTCGTTCCGGTCGGTCGGCGGATTCGGCTCTCGGTCCGCAGCGAGTCCCCCGAGGTCGTGCTGATGCTCGACGGCCGGATTGGTCGTGTCTGCGGGCCGACGCTTTCCGTCGAGATCGGCGCCGCCGTCGAGCCAGTGCAGCTCATCAAACGACCCGGCGCGTCGTCCTACGCGGTGCTGCGCGAGAAGCTGATGTGGGGCCGCGACCTCCGCACCGCCGCCGGACGCGACCCCGACGAGAGCGGGGCACGGTCGGCCTGAAGACCGTGTTTCCCCGGTCAGCGGCGCGCTTCGTCGCTTTGCCGATCCAGACAGGAGATTCTGCCATGCCGCGTTCGACCCCATCGCCTTCCGCCCGACGATCCCGCACCGCTGTGCTGGCCGTCGCCGCGCTGCTCATCGCCGGGTGCGCCTCCAACCAGGGACTCAGCGGCTCGCCCGCGCCGGATGTGGACAGCAAGGCCAATCCGCCAGCCGCACAGATCGATTTGAGCAAGCCGCCCGCCCCGTCGATGACCCCGATGCCGTCGTCCGGGATGAACAGCCCGATGGCGCAACCGTCGATGAACAACGGGATGGCGCAGCCGATGGGCAGCGGGATGAACCAGCCGGCGATGGGCCAAGCGGCGGCCAGCGGGATGCTGCTCGGAACGGTGACGAAGGCCGACGTGATGAGCCGGGCTGGCTGGGCCGATCTGACAGCGGCCGGTTACACCCCGGCCCCGGCCGACGTGGCTGCGATCCGCAGCGGGCTGACGGGCGTCAGCGTGACCGCGTTCTTCGGCGCGTGGTGTTCCGATTCGGAGCGCGAACTGCCGAAGTTCTTCAAGCTGATGGACGCCGCCGGTCTGCCCGGCGATCAGTTGATGCTTGTCGCCGTCGATCAGCAGAAGAAGGACCCGGCCGGGATGACGACCGCGCTTCGCGTCACCCGCGTGCCGACGTTCATCTTCTACCGCGACGACCGCGAGGTTGGCCGGATCGTCGAGCAGCCGATGGGCACGCTCGAAGCCGACACGCGCAAGATCGTCGCCGCCCACTGATTCGATTCGTCCTCAACGCACAAGAGGCCCGGTTCCCCACAGAACCGGGCCTCTTGCGTTGCATCCGACCGACTCGGGCAACCCCACATCACCCGAGTCGGCGGGTCATCCCCGGTCGGTGTGGACGTGGATGTGGATCGGCTGCATCTGCCGCTCGACCATCGCCGACTCCCACCGCATCCGGTGCCGTCCGCCGTCGAACCGGTCGTGCCGATGCGACCGGGGCTGTCCGTGGCGCTTCTTCAGCGAGACGATGGCGGCGATGCGAACGATGATGCTGATGGGCGGCGGGGCGGCGAACCCTAAGGCGACGGCAGCGGCGATACACCAGACCAGATGTCGCGGCCGATAGCCCATGTACAGGTGCCCCAGTCCCGGCAGCAGCAGACTCAGCAGGACGGCAACCCACAACCGCCGACCGTGAATCTCGCCGCGCTCGGGCCAGCGACCCAGTTCGGTCGAGCGCATCGCCACCGGCATGGCCTTCGGCATCGGCTCGATGGGCATTGCCGCCGGACGCGGCTGCGTCGTCGCCGTCCGACCGATGAACGTCCGGCCGCAGTGCCGACATTGCTGGGCGCTGCCGAACACCGCTTCGCCGCAGTTGGGGCAGGGGTGGACAGACTCGGACGGGTTCATGGCGGTCTCCTCAGGAGGGGTGATCTATCGGTTGCCTCTTGCTCTACGCGACGATTTCGTCGAGGTTGCACCGCGCCGCTACTGGTTGAGCAGGTGCAGTCGGCGCTGCGGTTGGCCGAGCAACGCGACAGCCGCTTTCACCTGCGGATCGCCGGGCACGAGTGCCGCCTGTCGGCCGCGTTCGTTGCCGTAGCGACCGGCGATCTCGCCCAACAACTGCCGCCGAATCTCGTCCTGATGCTTGCCCGGATCGAGCGCCTTCTGCTGCGACAGGTCGCGCTCAAGTCCGGCGAGTGCCGGTGAAGCCGCCGTCTTCGGCCCGAGCAGCGCCCGAAGCTCTTTCAACTTGACCTCCGACGCCGATTCATAGGTGAAGTGCGACTCGACCAGAAACGCATCGAACTGCCGCAGCAGGGCGCTATCGATCTGAAAATTGTCCGGCAGGGTCGGGTGCGCGGCGGCATAGCGGTCGGCGAAGCGGAAGATCATCTGCTGCCGACGCAATTCGACGAGCAGCGGATCGGCCGTCGGCGGCACCACGGTCGTGTCGGGCGCGATCCCGCCCCGATCATAGACCAGCCGACCGCTTCGAGTCTGATACGGGTGCCGCAGCGAATCAGCGACGACGACCGGCGTTCGGTGGTCGGGTCGCGGTGCGCTGTAGTCGATGGCTTGGATCGAACGGCCGCTCGGCGTGTAATAACGCGCCGTCGTGATCTTCAAACTGCTCCGGCCGCCGAGCGGAACGACCGTTTGGACCAGTCCTTTGCCGAACGACCGCTCGCCGACGAGCACCGCCCGGTCGAGATCCTGCAACGCCCCGGCGACGATCTCCGACGCCGATGCCGAGCCGCCGTCGATCAGGACGATCAGCGGCACCGATGGATCGAGCACCGGGGCGACATCGGACGTCACCTTGCGGCCGACGGCGTCTCCGCGAGCACGGGTCGAGACGATCAGGCTGCCGGTCGGGACAAACGCCTCGGTGACGTCGATGGCGGCGTCGAGCAGCCCGCCCGGATTGCCGCGCAGGTCGAGGATGACGCCGGTCAGCGGCTCGTCGGTCGGCGACTGGAGCGCGGTGATCGCTTGGCGCACTTCCTCGCCAGCCCGGCGGCTGAACCGGTCGAGCCCTATGTAGCCGACGCCCGGCGCAACCCGACCGCTCCACGTCACGTTGCGGACCTGAATCTCTTCTCGCGTGAGGCTAAACTCCAGCGGCTCCGCCACGCCCGCCCGGTTGACCGTCACGCCGACCGATGTTCCCGGCGCGCCACGCACGAGCAGCCGCACGTCGGTCGGAGTCAGGTGCGACACGTCGGTCGAGTCGATCCGCAGCAACCGGTCGCCTGGACGAATCCCGGCCCGCTCGGCGGCGTAACCCTCGGTCGGGGCGATCACGACGAGCTGACCGTCGCGAAGCGCCAGCGTCACGCCGATCCCAGCGTACTTGCCGGTCGTGATCAGCTCTAGATCGCTCGCTTCCTCGCCGTCGAGGTAAACGGTGTACGGATCGAGCGTCGCCAGCATCCCGTCGATCCCGGCCCGAACAAAGGCCGCCGGATCGACCACATCGACGTAATCGCTCGACACGGCGCGGTAGATTCGACCGAACAGCTCGAGCGAGCGGCTGATGGCGAGATACCGGTCGGTTTCCGCGCCGGTCAGCAGGACGAACCCGCTCGAACTGAGCGCCACGACGGCGACGAGCAGACTGGCGAGCAACCGGTGACGACGGGGGGCAAGGGACATGAACAGATCCTCGGCAAACGGTTAACGAGGCAGTCGGGGCGCGACATCGGCCCAAAGCGCAGCGGCCAACGCATCGGGCGATTGCTCGCCGTCGAGCCGAACGATGCGCTCGGGCTCGGCGGCAGCAAGGGCGCGGTAGCCGGTCAGGATTCGCTCATGGAACCCGTCGTCGGCCCGCTCCATCCGGTCGGCCGAACCGGCTCGGGCGGTGCGTCGGGCTTTCGCTGTGGCGAGCGAGACGTCCACCCAGTAGGTCACATCTGGCAGGCGCGATGCCGTTGCCAAGCCGTTGATCGCCGTCACGGCCGCCGGATCAAGCCCGCGCCCGTAGCCCTGATAGGCGACTGACGAGTCGATGTACCGGTCGAGCAGGACGATCTCGCCGCGACCAAGCGCCGGGGTGACCACTTCTGCCACCAGTTGCGCCCTGCTGGCGGCGAAAAGCAAGAACTCCGCCACCGGATCGACGGTCAGCGTCGGGTCGAGCAGCACGGCCCGAACCCGCTCGCCGAGCGCGGTGCCGCCCGGTTCGCGGAGCAGATGAACGGTGTAACCGGCGGCGGCTAAACGGTCGCGCAGGCGGACCGCTTGGGTCGTCTTGCCGCTGCCGTCGAGGCCTTCAAACGAGATCAGCACGGGACATCGGGCAGAATGGGGGATCGTCCTCGCCGGACGGGGGAGAGAAGGGGCAACCGTTTGAAATGCGGCAAGCCCGTCGTATTTTGAACCGCGAAAACCACTCCGACCAGCCGCCTGCCTCGTGCCGTCGCCCGATCTGCCCCTGCCGACTTCCCCCGAGGACGCCACCCCGCGTCCCGACGACCTCGATGCCGAGCCGACAGAGGCGACCGGCGACGAGCCGACCGATGCCGAATCGTCTCCGGAATCGGAGGAAACGACGGCGGAAACCGACGAGCCGACGGCCGTGCTGCGTCGAGCGGAACCGTCGGAGTCGCGTCGGGAGGATTCGACCCTCGTCGCGTCGGCGCTAGCGGGCAACCAGTTGGCGTTCCGTCGCTTAATGCGGAAGTACACTGGGGCGATCCATCACCTCGTCTTTCGGATGATCAGCGACAAGCAGGAGGTTGAGGATCTGGTCCAAGAGGCGTTCGTCAAGGCGTTCAACGCGCTCGCTTCGTTCAACGACGAGTACGCTTTCTCGACTTGGCTCTACAAGATCGCCACCAACCACTGCATCGACCACCTGCGTCGGCGGAAGCTGCCGACCTTCTCGCTCGACAAGCCGATCCAGACGCGAGAGGGCGAGATGGAGGTCGAGGTGGCCGACCCCGACGGGAAGGCGCCCGACGAGGTGCTCGTCGCTGGCGAGCAGACAGCGATCCTCCAGTCGGCCGTGACGGCGCTGCCGGAGAAGTATCGCCGGGTGATCGTCATGCGGCACCAAGAAGAGAAGACGTACGAGGAGATCGCCGAGGAACTCGATCTGCCGCTCGGCACCGTCAAGGCGCACATCTTCCGGGCGCGAGAAGCGCTCTACAAATCGCTCCGCGACCGGCGCCAGCAGTTTCAGTTCTGACCGATTCGTCTATTTGACCCCAACAAAAAGCCCGGTTCAGCTTATAGCCGAACCGGGCTTTTCCGCGCGCCCGAGAGCGCCGGAGTTACTTTACCAGCATCATCGGCCGCGTCTCGCGGTAGCCCGGCACTTCCAGACGGGTGACGTACAGACCCGACGGGAGGTTGCTGCCGTCGAAGCGGAGCGAGTGGACACCGGCGCCGAAGCCCTGACGGTCGGCCAACACCTGCACCTCTTCGCCGAGTGAGTTGAAGATCCGCAGCGTCACTTGGCTCGGCTGGGCGAGGGTGAAGTTGACAGTGGTCGTCGGGTTGAACGGGTTCGGCGTGTTCTGCAACAGTGCGAAGTTTGACGGCCGAACTGCCTCGCCATTGACCGTCACCTGAACCGGCTGGTGGATGACCTGCTTGCCCGAGCCGTTGACGTCAACCAACCGGTAGTAGTAGGTGTCGCCCGAGCGGACGCGGGAGTCGGTGAAGGCATACCGACCGCCGGTGTTGCCCTTGCCACGAAGCGTTGCCAGCGTGCGGAACGAGGCGATGGTCTGGAACGGGGTCACACTCTCATCAAGCGTGGCTGCCCGCTGAACGAGGAAGCCGATGTTGTCGGTCTCCGAGCGTGTATCCCAGGCCAACTCGATCCGACCATTGCGACCGGCGCCCGAGAAGCCACCCAGCTCAACCGGCAGCGGGATATCGGGGACGCCCTCAGTCGTCAGGATGAAGTCGTCGAACCGCAGCGCCGAGCCGCCGGCAAGCGGGATGTTGCTGTTGGCCGAGTTGGGATCGTTCGAGTACCGTCCACCAACGGTGAACGGATCGTCGTTCGGCCGGACGGCATCGGTGATCGCCTGCTGGTTGGTGAAGATGAATTCGAGGGTGGTGCCCGGTGCCGCGCCCCCGCCCGGCTGTCCGCCGTCCGGGTCGGTGAACGGGTCCGCGTCCACATTGGCTCGGCTGACCGACTGGATCCGAATCGTGTTGTCGTTCGGGTTGACCTGAACCGATATCTGGTACCAAGTGATCGCTTGGAGCAGCGGCTGGTTGGCTGGCGTGCGGACCTCAAAGAAGTTGAACGGTCCGGTGCCGAAGACGATGCCCATCCGCTCGCCGTTCGGTCCCTGGTTCGCGCCGCCGACGTCGAACACACCGATCCGGTAGTTAAACGCGGAGCTTTGGGCGCGCGGATTGGCGATGAACGGTGACAGCTCATTGCCCTTGGCCAAGACCGTCGTCGACTGGTTCTCACGCAGCCAGACGAGGAAGCTGAACGTCAGCACCTTCCCGGTAGAGGCGTCGTAGTCGAGCAGCGGCGTGCCGCCGTTGTCGGTCACCCGGAACTGGTCTTCGATCCCATCGCTGCAAAAGCGGTACTCGCGGTCGGCAGCGTCGAAGG
>JBBSVG010000050.1:0-9240 GCA_038233775.1 Bacteroidota bacterium
ACGCGCCGAGTCCGCGCCGGAACGCGGCATCCGACCGACCGTTGAGCACCTGCCAGCCGCTCAACCCCGGCAAGCGCAACTCGTCGCCGCCCCACGGCCCGCGACCGAGCAACAGCCGTTCAAGTCGAGGCACCGGCTCGAACGGGTGCGCGGCATAAGCGACGGTCTGTGGGTCGAGATGCTCCCGGAGCACGGTGCGAGCGCGATGCTCCGGCCGGGTCCGAAACCACCGCTCGGCGCTGTCGCCCGAACCGGCGAGCAGCGTTCGTTGGCCCCAGAGCAGCAGATGCAGATTTTGGCCGCGACCGTTGCCGCACGACAGTTCGAAGCCGGGGACGAGTCGCGGCCCGTCGGCCCGATTCAGCGCGTCCACTTCGGCCAGAAAGCGGCTCCACTTGCGGCCGGTCGGGTCGTGGCGCAGGTAGTTGTCCGGCTCGTCGTCTAAATCGTAGGCGTGATCGGCCAAGCAGAGGAAATCGAGGCCGAGCGCGTCAGCCAGCCGTTTTGTCGCATCCACCGGGGCGCCGAATTCGACCTGATCGTCGGTGTAAGCGGTGTGTAGGTGCGTGTCACCGAGCCACCAACCGGCCATTCGCGGCAGCGGATCGGTGGCGATTCGGACCGAGAGCGGTGCTTTAGAGGTGCCGCGATAGCTGTCTACGCCGCCCGTCAACCGCCGACCGGCGACGGTGTGCTCGATGGTGGCATCAAGCGGGAGCACGCCGGTCAGCCCATCGGTCGACAGTTCGATGACGCGGTGCCACATCGGCGCCGAGACGGCTTGGTCGAGCTGAACGGCCGTCGTTCGGTCGCCGAGCGTCAGCGTGATCTGGTGCAGATGGACGGGAAAGCGGTGCGCGTCCTTGACCAACAGCAGCACCGGCAGCGGTCGGCCCGGCTCGACCCGGTGCGGCGCATCGACAAGGATTTCGGGCGCCCGTTGGTGCAGATACGAGACGGGGAAGGCGCGGAAGCGGTAGTGGATCTCGGCGTAGGCAGCCGGGAGCACAAGCAGTGGGAGCAGGTCAATCAGCATCGATGCTCCCGTTGGCGGCGGGAGCATCGATCCATCAGGCGCGACCGACGGCGCAGCATCAGGACGCGCGGTGGTAGGTCAGCTTGTACACGAGCGGCTTCGGCAACCGGCCGCTTGAAACGGTGGCGACCATCGTCAGCGTCTGCCCGTCGGGCGAGAGCGTGTACTCGTTGACGCGCTTCCCGTCCTCGGCGGCGAACGTCTGGACCAGCTTGCTGCCGGTCATCGCCGTGCTGACGTTGAGCATCTCGCCGTCTTCCGGCCGCTTCCACTGGATCGCGGCGCCGCCGGCTGGCGTCACGATGGCCGGACGCGCGTCGGTCATGATGGAGAAATGGCCGGCTGGCTGCACGATGGTCAGCCGCTGATACGGCTGGTTCGTCTTCTTCAACCGACCGCGAGCGATGGGCCGGATGATGAAGTTGACGTTGCTCACGCACCGCTCGATGGCGGCCGGCACGTCGTCGCTCTGCCCGGCGACGTAGGTGAACACGCCCTGAAACGTCGGCGCCTGGGCCGGGGCGACCATCGTCGTGTGGCCGGCGGCGGGCTGCTGGGCTTGGGCGACGCCGGTCAGGCTGAGCGCGGCGGCACACGAGAAAGCGAGAAACCAGGAGGAACGCATGGGCAACTCTTTGGGTCTGGAGGAGGAACAGGGCGGCGCGGATCGTCCGCCCGACGGCGGCGATTCCATGCAACTTGGGGGCCGAACCAGCTTTCCCCGCAAGTCGTTGCGTGTCAACGGCTCACGACGGTTGCAGGCACGTCGGTGTAGGTCGAACGGAGCCGCGCGGCCTCGGTCTGGGCGGCGGTGCGGTTGGTGAAACTGCCAGCGCGGACGCGGTAGGTCGGCGGGTCGGTCGTTGTCGGTACGAGCGTGACCGTTTCGCCGGCGGCGCGCATCCGGGCGACCAACCGGTCGGCGTTGGGCTTGCTGCCGAACGCGCCCAACTGAACCACCCACTCGCCGCCATTGGTCGGCGCAGCGTTCGGCGCGGTCGTCGATTGCGGCGTCGGGGTGGCGACCGGTGCGGGCGTCGGTGTCGGTTGCCGCGTCGGCTCGGGCGTCGGAGCGGGTGACGGCTCGGCGGGTGCCCGAACGGCGTCGGAGAGATCGGGCGGCGGACTGCTGCGGGGGCGCGGCGTCGGGCTTGGGTCCGCCGTCGGGAGCGCCTCACCGGCCGGGCTTGGCGACGCGGCCGGGTCGGCGAAGTGGGAGAAATCCGGCTCGCGCCGACCCGAGTCGCCGCAGCCTGCGGTCCACAGGCTCAGACTCAACCAGCCGATCCACCGCCACCGCTTCATCTGCCGTCCCCACGCTTGTAACCCGACGCAATGGGGCGAATATACGCACCAGAACGCCGCTGCCCCGATCACCGTCCCCCCACGGAGCGATGATCGGGGCAGCGTGCCCATCGACAGCCGCTACTTCATCAGCAGCATCTGCCGAGCGGCGGAGAAGCGGTTCCCGCTTGGCGAGAGGCCGGTAAAGCGGTACAGATAGATCCCCGAGCTGACCGTCTGGCCCTGTCCGTCGCGACCGTCCCACGTCACCTCGACCGTGCCCGGCTGACCCGAAGCGACCGGCAGATCGCGGACGATCTGGCCGAGCGTCGAGTAGATCAGGACGTGCCCTTCGGTCGGCTCCGGCAAGCTGAGCCGAATCGACGTGGTCGGGTTGAACGGATTCGGCTGGTTCGGCCAGAGACGGAACGCAACGGGCGCGGCGCCGTCGGCGGCTGCGAGCGTGACCGTCGGCTGGGTCGGCTCGACGTGACGGCTGCCGTCCAACCCGACATCGGTCAGGCGATAGCGGTACGTTTGGCCGGGCTGAACGCGGGAATCGACGGCGGCGTAGGTTTTCGCCGACGAGCTGGTGCCGCGACCACGCAGGGCCGGGTCACGGTCGAAGCTGTTGATCTCGTGGAATGCACCGGCAACACCGCCAGCAACCGACGCGCGCTCGAGCATGAACCCGGCGTTGTCGCGTTCGCTCTGCACCGTCCACGAAAGCGACACGCCGCTACTGCCCTGCGGCCGAGCGGTGAAGCTCGCCAGCGTCACAGCCAGCGGCACATCGCCGCCGAAGTTGCCGATGGCGAAGCGGGTGAACGAGGTCACACCGTCGGCCTCGACGTAGTTCTCGTTCGGGTGCGGCGTCGAGGGGACGAGATCCCAGTCGGCTTTCGTGTTCGAGCCGCCGCCATTCCAGCGGTAGATGACCAACAGGCTCTCGTCGCTCAGGTTGCTGCCGTCGAACTCGCTTTGCAGATAATAGAGCCGCATCCGGGTGGTGAAGGTGCCCGCGCCACCGGAATTGCTAATTGTGAAGAAACGGCGGACGAAATCCTCGCCCGGCCCGAAGTCGCCCGGATACGGTTGCGGCTGCAGGTTCGCGACCGCACCGGCCGTCGCGTCGCCGATGGCCTCGGCGCTGAAGATCAGTTGCACGGCGAACTGATCGGCCGTCGGCGGGCTGTCCTGCATCATGAAGTCCATCACCTGCTCTTTGTCGATGGCCGGCAGCGTCGCGGCGGCGACGTTGATATCGGGCAGAACCGAGCGGGTCGCCCGACGCGAGTTGGCCCGACCGGCGCCGAACGTCTGGGCGCGGGTGCTGATCGTGATGGCGCCGGTCGCTTGGGGCTCGTTCAAGGTCGCCGCCGCTGCGCCGACGTTGGCGATCAACGCGGACCGGAGTCCAGCCGCCGTGAGGTTCGGATTGGCGCCGTAGATCTGGCCGAGAATCCCGGCGATGTGCGGTGCGGAGGCGCTCGTCCCGAAGAACGGCGAACTGAACCCGCCCGCGCCCGTCACGGCGACGCCGTCGATCCCGGCGATGTCGGGTCGCTGCCGGCCGTCGTCGGTCGGGCCGCGAGACGAGAACGATTCGATGTCGTTGTGACCGGCATCGCCCTGGTCGATGGCGCCGACCGTGACGACATCGGGACCAAGCGTGTCGGTCGGGTGGGTGATCGACGAGCCGGGCGTGTCGAAGCGCAGCCGCTGGCGGAAGCCTCGGGCGGTGGACGCGCCGAGGTCGCCGAGCACGTACATATCAAACTCGCTCGCCGCCGCCGCGTTGTTGAAGTTCAGGATCGCGATGAACAGGACGGTATCGCGGCCGTCTTTCGGGTCCTGGAACGTGAGGAACTCGTGGGGTTGCTGACCGCCGCCACCATTCTGTAGGTCGGTGGATGAGGCGACAACGACCCCAGCGCCGTTCAGCAGGTACAGATCATAGTCGCGCGTCACCTGCGGCCATTGCAGGAAGATGCGGATGCTGCCGCTGTCGGGCACCACAATCGTGTTCGACGACGACGTGTCGCCAGCGGCGCCGACCGAGAACGTCCGCTTCGGCAGCGAGCCGCCCACGGTCGAGTTGTCGGTGAAGACGTTCATTCGGCCGGCCGGCAGGCCAAACGTCGGGCCGGCCTCACCGGCGACGAACGTCCCCTGATAATGCACCTCGGCGTCGTTGCCGTTGGCCGTCACGTGGAGCAGCGAGCGGTTTCCGGCGTTGGCAAGCGCCGCCGTGATGTTGGCCGAGAGTGCGCTCGTCCCGTCATACGGCCCGAGGTTGTAGAAGCCCAAATCGTCCACGACGATGTCGCAGTTGGCGTGCAGCCAGTTGACGGCTTGGTTGAACTCCGTCGAAGTGCCGGAGTTGGCGAACAGCAGTCGGGCTTTGGGCGCGATGTCGTGGATGATCTCCAGCATCGCGGTTCCCTCGGACAGATTGGCCCCGCCGGGCGCCTGGGTCAGGCTGCCGTTGGCTCTGAACGAAGCGGCGATGATCCGGGTCGGTCCTGCCACGAGCGCCGCCGTCACTTGGGCCGGGGTCGATGTGTTCGGCAGTTGCTGCACGCCGCCAGCCGGCAGATCGCCCGATCCGGCCGCCGTCGCCGCCCCGGCCACGCCGTCGGAGATGACGCCGATGCGGATGCCGGCGCCCTGTTGCAGATAGATGGAGCGCGTCGAATCGCCCCGGAGAATCGCGTCGCCCTGGGTCGTCGTGCCGCCGGAGCGGGGGTAGGCGTAATCGGGCAGCCGGATCGCATCGACCTCGGTCAGCTTCGCCAGTTCGGCCAGCCGATCCACCGGCACCCGCGCCTGGATCACGCCGTTCGCTCGCAGTTCGACGATGACGCCGAACGAGGCGAGTTGCGCGTCGGAGATCTGGTTGCTGAGGATGTTGACCTGCACCCGACCGCTCAGGTCGATGTCGAGCACGCCGCTTCGCAGCGCGGCGCGGAGTTGCGTCGGCAGCGAGCCGCCGATCACTCGCGCTTGGACGCGGGCCTGACCGGGCCGCAGCGCTGTTGACCAATCGACCAACTCGGCCAGCGTCGTCGTCAGCTTCGGGTGCCGATCCTTGCTGTCCGACCCAACGGTGGCGGCTGCTCGGGGCGACGGTCTGAGCGATGTGCCCAGCGCGTTGGCCCGGTCGCCTTGCAGGTCCTGCGCGGCGACCGCTCGGGGCAGCAGCCCCAGCAGCGACACGACCAGAACGGGGAGAAACCTGCGAGAAGCCATCTGCATGGGGAGATCCTCCGAATCGGGGTTTCGGGTGGGACAGCAGGCTCGGGAGAAGGCGACAGACGAGCGGCGACGATGAACTCTTCGGGAAGGGAGAGGCGCCCGGTTTATGTCGAGGCAAAGGTATCGGTAAACCAAACCCAGACAAGGGCCTGTGACAGGCGTCGCACCGATGGCGTCAGCCCTATGAAACGGCACAGGCCGGAGGCTCCAAAGAACCCCCGGCCTGTTGCGGTCCGCTGACTGGATGGGTGTCAGCGGAGGAGGGTGATCCGGCGGGTCTCGGAGAAATCGCCCGAGGCGAGCCGAATCAAGTAGGTGCCGCTGGGCAGACCGTCGGCGGTGAACGAAACGGCGTGGTCGCCCGCGCTGAACGATTCATCGAACACGCGGCGGACGGCGCGGCCGAGCAGATCATAGACGACGAGCGAGGCGCGTCCGGTCGTCGGCAACTGGAAGCGAATGGTTGTCGTCGGGTTGAACGGGTTCGGGCTCGCGGGCAAGAGCCTAAAGGCGTCGGGGCGGGTGCTCGACGTCTGCACGCCTGTCAGACGAGCATCGGCGTCGAACTGGGCGCGAGCGGCATCGGCGACGACACGCAGGTCGGTGATGTTGGCGATCCGGTCGCCGCCCCGGTCACCGACCGTCACGGCCGTCACGACCTCCTGCGAATCGCCCGGCGCCAGCGTGATCGGCCCGACGCTGATCATCATCCGCCGGTCGGCCGGCGGCACCGTGACGCCGTCAATCCAACCGGTGCCGATGACCGGATCGCCATCGACGGCGAAGCGGTTGGCCGGTCGGCTCGGGTCCACCGGTTGACCGGCGTTGGTCAGACCCGAGAGCAGCCGATAGACTTCGACCGCGTTCTCGGGGTCGTTGGCTCCGGCTGACGGGGGGGCGTTCTTCAGGCCGAGCATATTGGCCGAGAGATCCAGGTTGCGGAATCCGGTTTGGCTGACTCCGAACCCGCGTCCCTTGTCGCCTGCCGCGCCGGGCACCAGCGGTCCCTGTAACAGCGTCCAGCCGACAACGGGCGGATTCGACCCGTAAACCGCATCGTTGTTGTTCGATTTGTAGCCGAACACCATCTGTCGCGACCCGTCGTAGCCGACCAGTTCGCCGCCGCTGGCACCGTCGCCGATGTCGGGATCGGCCCAGAAGCCGATCCGCAGCGAGTCGATGGACCGCGTCCCGCGAGCGAAGAACTGCTGCCGGACGTATATCACCCGCTGGAGCGACGGGTCTTGGTTGTAACCAAAGACGGTCTGGCGGATCTCGATGTCCAGCGGCGCCGTGCCGAACGAACGGGTCGAATCGGTGACGGCACCGGGACCGCCGTCGTGGTAGATCGTGTAGAGCGTCTCGTCGCCGGTGAGTTTGGGCACCATCTGGCCGAAGTGCGGGCCGCCGACGGTCGTGTCGATCATGCGCGGCGAGCCGGGATAGGCCAGCCAGCGGGTGAAATCGGCCCGTTCATCGGCCGAGACCGACGCGTCGTTGCCGGGTGTCTGGTCGAGCAGCCGCGTCAGACCGGTTCGCGTCAGCCGCAGCACCGGCCATGCGTCCTCGTCGGTCGCGCCATACGGACCGCCCCGATAGTCGTAGAAATACGATCCCGTCGCGACGCGCAACTCGCCATCGACAGAGCCGCCGAGCCACAGTCCAGCGGCGTAGATGGCGTGCTTGCCCGAGCCGAGCGGATACTCGAACCCGGACTCGAACGTGACCGGGTCGCGGGCGATCATCCCACGATTGGAGATGACCGCGCCGATCCGGTTGCCGGTGAACCGTTTGGCTTGCAACGCGGCCGTCGCGGTGGTTCGGGTCGGGTTGCCGGGTCCGCCGCCGAGCAGGGCGGCGCTGAGCAGAAGATGGATCATAGTGGAGGCTCCGGTTTAGCGCAACAGCGTGATGCGGCGGGTCTCGGCATGACCGCCCGAGGCAAGCCGAACGAGATAGACGCCGCTGGGCAGACCATCGGCGGTGAAAGACACGGCATGGTCGCCCGCGCTGAACGGGCCGTCGAACACACGGCGGACGGCGCGGCCGAGCAGGTCATAGACGACGAGCGAGGCGCGTCCGGCCGTCGGCAACTGGAAGCGGAGCGTTGTCGTCGGGTTGAACGGGTTCGGGCTCGCGGGCAAGAGCCGCAGCGCCATCGGGACCGGCGGATCGAGCACCGAGACGAGCAGGCTGCCCGTATCGATCCGGTAGGTGTCGCCGGGATCGTTCGACTGGGTCGGCGAGACGTAGATCCGGTCGCCGCTGCGGAAGATCTGCGGGTTGGTCGGGCTCCGCCGCTTCGGGGTGAAGATGTACGAGACGCCTTTGAAGTCGCTGAACATGTTCTGCGTCGGCGGCGTGGTGCCGTCGGAGTAGTCGTGGTCGAGGATGAACAACACCTCTCGACCGCCGCCGACCACCTTCTGCGGGTTCCACATCCCGTCGAGCGCCCCGTTGCCGTCGCCGCCGTTGGTTGGCTCGTTGTTCTCCAGAAACGCCAGATCGACCTGCTGCCTTGTCCCATCCGCCAACAGCTTGAACGCTCGGACCGGAATCTCGCGGGCGTCCTGATACGGATACCCGCCCATCGGATTCGGGATCAAGTCACCCGCAGTGCCATCACCGGTGAAGATTAGGACGGCTTGTGCTATGCAAAAAGACTCTTGATCGCCATCTCTGGTCGGCCAAGCTGCCGATTGATCAAACGGCTCAAGTTGTAGGCGAGCAGCTTGGCGATCAGCCTCGTTTTGACGCCCCAGAGCGTGCGTGCTCTCGTCGTCTCCAGCTTGAACTGGTCGGCCAGCACCGAGAAGACGCTCTCGACCATCGCTCGCCTTGACTTGATCCGCGCCCTCAATTCTCTGGGCTGTGCCCGTCCCGCCTTGCTCGATGGACGCGCCAACGCCAGCAAACAATTGCCTTGACGAGCCACCTTCATCGGCAAGTCCGGCCCATCGTAGCCGCTGTCGGCGATCACAGATCGACCCACATGCTTGCTGAGCATTTCGCTGGCAACGATGCGTTCGCCCAAGTCGGCCGGGCTGAGCGTGAAGTCCACCATGACACCGACAGCATTGACGAGTGCATGGAGCTTGAAGCCGAAGAAATGTTTCTGCTTGCTGGCAACGAAACCGTATTCCGCCTCTGGAATGCTCGTTCTGCCCGTCTGGCTGCGGCAGAAGCCGACCGTCTCCACCGGCGCGCTGTCGATGATCAGCAGCCGACGCGCCTGATCGAGTTGCGCCGCCACATGCTGAAACAGGTGCAACTGCACGCTCATGAGCGCCTTTCGCCGACGATGATAGCGAGAGCGGTCGATCAGCTTGGGGAAGAGCCCGAGATAGTTACGCCGGATGAATCGGTAAAAACTGTCCTCACTGTCGTTGGAGAGCGCCTCGCCGACCAGGCTCAGCGTGATGACCTCGCTGTCGGTGAAGGCGATACGCTCGTGGCTGGGTCGGAATCTCACTTCATCGGGTACGAGGCGGTGATAGAGATCATCGACGGTGACGAAGACGATCAGGAACAGCTCTTCCAAAGACGGCGTTGGAGTCAGCACAGCAGGTGCCTCCGGCGGATGGGGTCAAGAGTGGCGTCGTAACCCTCTTAACCCTCGCTCTGGCACCTGCTGTTCTCTTTCATCCCATAGCACAACCCGT
>JBBSVG010000051.1:0-9225 GCA_038233775.1 Bacteroidota bacterium
ACGAGGCGCGGTCAACGGCCGGATCGAGCAACTCGGCGCCGAACTGGCTCTCGCCGGTGGTTCGATACCAGCTTCCGACCAGCCGGTTGGCGATCCGGTCGCTCGGCGTGTCGTGCCACGCGACCGAGACGAAATCGTTTCGCGTCTGGTCACGGGCCGAGATCGAATCGGGCCGACGGCTGTTCGCAGCCGAGGCGATGTTTAGCCCGTTGCGCGAGCGCAGGCCGCCGACGATCAGCTTCTGTCCAGCGGCCGGGCGGAAGACGAGCTTGCCCTGGAAATCGTCGAAATTGGGGAACGTGAAGCCGTCGTCGAGCACGCCCAAGCCGCGCACCACTGGACCGGCGATCAGGTCGTAATACGTCCGGCGACCGGACAACCAGTACGAGCCGGGGATTTTGAGCGGCAGCCGCCCTTCGACGATGGCGTTGGCGCTGGTGACTGACGCGTTGAGCGAGCCGCGAAACGGCACCGACTCGTCGCCCTCGCGGTATGTCACGTCAAGCGCGGCCGAGAGCCGGTCGCCGTAGCGGGCGGGCATCCCGCCGGTGAGCAACTGGATGTCGGCGATCAGGTCGGGGTTATAGACCGAGAGAACCGAGTAGAGGTTGTACGGGTTGAAAATCTCGACATCGTCGATGACGTTCAGGTTCTGATCCGGCCCCGAGCCGCGCACGACCAATCGGCTGGTGAAGTCGTTGATCGAGACGACGCCGGGCAAGGTTTGCAGGGCGCGCAACACATCCTCGGCCGCGCCGGGCAGCGCTTTGGCCTCCTGCGGCCGGAGCATCTGCACGCTGGAGCGCGGGTCGCTCGCTGGCCGCGCCTTCCGGTCGGCGGTGACTTCGACCGGGGCGACCTCGATGGGCTGGGCCATCAGGGCAAAGTCGCGCTCGGTCCGCTGGCCGACGGCGAGTTGCAGCGGCGCCGTTTGGGTCGCGTAGCCCAACAGCCGGACTGTTAGCGTGTAGCGGCCGGCGGGCAGCGCGCCGATCAAGTAGCGCCCATCCGGGCCGACCGTCGTGCCGCGACCGGTCGGTTCGACCCGAACCGTCGCGCCGGGCAGCGTCTCGCCGGTCGCTGCGTCCGTCACCCGGCCGCCGATGCCGCCGGTCGGTTGCTGCGCCTGGGCGTCGGTCCAGCCGATCAACAGAGACAGCGTGAGCAGCCCGATCCATCGGCTTGGAATCCGCTGCACGCCTTGCCCCGCTGGTCTGTATGCGACTGTTTTGTGGCGGCGGCGTGGGCAAGGGATGTTCCGTCGCGATCTTTGACGGCGCCGCACCGGTTGGCCCGCCGCAACGAACCGCCCCGGCGTTCTGTTTGGCTCGCGGGCGCCCGACCCCGCGCCGCTGTTCTCGCCCATCGAAATCCGCTCCCCATGTCCGACACGCCGCCGCCCGACGACGCCCGCCCGCAGCCGCCCGGCGATTCCCCGGACGCTCCCGCTCCCCAGCCAATCGAACCACCGCCGAACGTCGAGGCGCAGATCGAGGCGGTCGAGCAAGCCGCCGTTAAGCGGGCCAAAGGCGAGGCGACTCGGCAGCGGTTGCCGCTGACGCCGTCGGCCGCGCCGCTGGTGGCGCCAGAAAAGCGCAAGCCCATCGGAAAAGCCGACGCCGACGGCAAGCCGAAGAGCGAGTTGCCGACGCTGAAGAACCTGCGCGACCGGTTGAAGCGGAGCGACGAGGGCGGTTCGCCACGAGCGATCCCGAAGTCGCTTTTGCAGATGGAGACGCTGCTGGCGCTCGGGACGACGCTCGTCGCGATCATCGTCTATGGCTCGACGCTCTCGCCCGACGTGACGTTCGGAAACAGCGGCGAGCTGGCGACGGCCGTGCTGACCGGCGGCGTGCCACACCCGAGCGGCTACCCGACGTTCATCCTGTTCACCCGGCTGCTGGCGACCCTGATCCGCGCCTTCACCAAAACCGACATTGCGGCCGTCAACTTCACCACGGCTGCGCTGACGGCGCTGTCGGCGTTCTTTCTCCACCGCTGGCTGAGCTTCACCCAACTCAAGCTGCGCCCCGCTCTGGCCGAACTCGCGCCCGACGATCCGGAGGTCGCCGCTCGACTCAACTCGCTTCGTGCCCGTCGCGACCGGGTGCTGCTCGCCGCCGCCGCCACCTCGGGCGCGTTGTATCTGGCGTTCGGGCGCTTCGTCTGGGCGCGGGCTAACTCCATCGAGGTGTACGGCGTGCAGGCGTTTTTGCTGGCGGCGGTGCTTTATTTCTTCTGCCGCGCCTGTTATTACGACGATTACCAGCCGTTCAACCTGCCAGCGCCCGAGCCGTCGCCGTCCGACATCCGGGCCGACCAGAAGCGACGGCGGCGGCTCTGGATCGTGTTCAGCCTGCTGCTCGGCCTCGCCTTCGGCAGCCACTTAACGACGCTGCTGCTGTTGCCGGCGATGCTGTATCTCTACTTCGTGACGCAGGGCGTCGGCGCGGCGAGCCTCCGGCGGTTGGTCGTGAACGGCCTGATCGTCGGGCTGGGCACGCTGATTTATCTGACGCTGATGCACCGGGCGGGCAGCGATCCGGTGGTCAACTGGGGCAACCCGAGCACGCCCGAGGCGCTCTGGCGGCACATACGCGGGCTGACCGGATCGCCGATGCAGGATCTGCGGGCGACCGGATCGCTCGCGGGCGTGCTCGCTGCGATGCCGTCGAGCTTCACTATCGTCGTGCTGCTGCTGGCCGCTGTCGGGCTGGTCCGCTCGTGGCAGACGAAGCCGTCGCTGGCTATGTTCACCGGGGCGATCCTGCTGACGGCGTTCGCCTATCTGGCGCTCTGGTCCACCCCCGATCAGCGGGCCGCTGGCCTGATCATCGCGGTCATCGTCGCCTTCTGGGCCGGACTCGGCGTGACGCTGCTGCTGCTGTTGATCGGCCAGCAACCGAAGCCGATCCGCTACGCGCTGGCTGCCGTGCCGGTGCTCTACGGCGCTTTTCTGGGCTACGCCAACCACGACGACATGGACCGGTCGAAGAACCGGATCGTGCGGGAATATGCCCTCAACGTGCTGTCTCAAGCCGATTCCTCGGCGGTGCTGCTCACGTCGCAATGGGATTCGTTCGCCAGCCCGGCGCTGTATTATCAGAACATTCTCATCGTCCGGCCCGATGTGTCGGTGATCGAGACCGAGCTGTGTCGCCGCCCGTGGTATCTGGAGCAGTTGCGGACCACTCAATCGGCCCTCGTTGCCCGAGCCGAGGCGGCGCTGGATACGCTCCGGCAGGCGGCGCGGCAGGCGGACGCAGCCGGACAGCCGTTGGCCGAACACGACCCGCAGGTTGTCGCCGGGTTGCGGGCGATGATCGAGCGGACCTTAGCGGCGAACCTGCCGGTGTACGTCACCGGCGAGCTGCCCGAAGCGTTCCCTGCCGTGGTCAGCGGCCTGTTGCTGGTGCCGGAGGGGATTTTTTACCAGCTCCGCGCGCCGGGCGACACGCAATTTCGGCCGACGAGGCGGACCGAGTTTCGGATGGAAGAACTGCGAACCTACCGCGCCTTCCGCTCGGAAGAGGTGGCGCTGGCGTCGCTGTACCTGCGGATGCTCGTCGAGCGCGGCGATTACCTGCGCCGGATGGGTCGGCCGCTGGCGGCGAGCGGGATCTATGGCGAGGCGCTGACTGTGCCCGAGAGTCCGCAGCTCATGCCGCTGCATCAACTTGCCGCCCGAGGCCGCGCCGCCGCCCAAGCCGACAGCGCTCGGGGCGTGATCGATCCGCCCGACACCCTCACGGCGACCAAAGCCCGGCCGTGACCGACTGGTTGGCTGCCCGAACCGTTCTCGTCGTCGCGCACCCGGACGACGAGACGATCTCGGCCGGGGCGCTGCTTGGTCGGCTGGGTCGCCGCGCCCACGTTGTTCTCGTCACCGACGGCGCCCCGGCCGATCCCCGCTTCGCCCGAGAGGCCGGGTTTCCCTCGACCGCTGCCTACGCCGCCGCCCGACGACGCGAGATGCGGGCGGCGCTTGGGCTTGCCGGTCTGGGTCCGCGCCGACTGCACCGGCTGGGCGGAACCGATCAACAGACGCACCTTCAGGCCGATGGGTTGATCGACCGACTGACCGACCGGCTGCGCCGCCTGCACCCCGCCCTCGTGCTGACCCATCCGTACGAGGGCGGCCACCCCGATCACGACACGGCGGCGTTCATCGTCCAGCACGCGCTCGCCAGGCTGGACGCGGCTTCGGTCCGCGCCGGTGAATTCGCCTCCTACCACCAGCGCGACGGGCGGTTCGTCCGGGCCGCGTTTCTGCCCAATGGTCCGACGCAAAGTGTGCTTTGGTTGGACGCTACCGAGCGGCGCGTCAAGTCGGCGATGATCGACTGCTACCCAAGTCAGGCCGACATCCTGCGCCCGTTTCCGCTCGACGCCGAGCGCTTTCGCCCGACACCGACGTACGATTTCACCCGCCCGCCGACGGCGGAGGTTCACTATGAATCGTTCGGCTGGGGGCTGACTTGGGCCGACTGGCGGGCGGCGGTGGCCGGTTCAGTCGGCGCGGCGGCGGACGAGCAACAGCCCGAGCCCGGTCAGCGCGGCGAGGGCGCCGATCAGCAGCAAGACGATCTGAAAGGGCGATAGTCGGGTGGGGCGTAAGGTCGCCTGACTCGGGTCAGACGGGTCGTGATAAACCGTCACGGCGGCACCAACCGGGTAGCGGGCTGCGATGGAAGCTGCTTCGGTCGAGTCGTCGCGGCCGTACTGCGAGTTGTCGCCGAGCACCGCCGAGGTGAACGGTTTCCCGGCGACGGCGTAGCGATACGAGACGGCCGGAAAGTAGCGCACCCGGCTCATCCCCGACGCCTGCCGCCGGACGAGATCGGAGCGGACCACGACGCCAGCCGTCGGCTGGTAGTCGCGGGTCGCCAGCCACGGCGCGACGGTCGGCAGCGAGGCGTAGAGACACGAGCCGCCGATCAGCAGCGCGGCCCAGGCTCGACCCGAGCGATTGGGAAGCTCTTGATCCGGTGTCATGGGCGCTCGGTTGGTGCGGTCGGCCGGCGCCACGAGGCGCGGAGTTTCGCGTAAGACTCGGGCGAGCGGCGCTTCTCCCGCTCGGCGAACTCGGTCAGCAACACCACCGCAACGGCGAGCACGCTGCTCAACAGGCCCGTCGCCAGCAGCAGCAGGAACCGCTTCGGACTCGCCCGGCGGTAGGGCGGCACGGCCTCGTCGAGCGGCCGGACGGTCGGGACGTCGCGCGCTTCTTGAATCCGCTCGTAGTGGTATTGCTGCTGGAGAAACTGGTAGAGTTCCTCCTGAATCTTCACGTCGCGCTCCAGATTGGCCTGCTGCCGGGCCAGGGCGGGCACGCGGTCGATGGGCAGCGTGAAGTCACCTCGACCGCCGCCGCTGCCGCCGAACTGCATCGCTTGGTACTGCCGACGCAGCTCGGCGATCTTCGCCTGCGACTCGCGGACGAACGGATCGAGCGGACCCCGGTCGCGCTCGAGCAGCCGCAGTTGAAACTCCTCGCGCAGAATCTCGGCCTTCAAGCTCGCGGCCGCCGCCAGCCCGACCCGGACTTGCTCGCCCAGGTTGACCGCTCGGTTGGTCTGCTGAAACGCCTGCAACCCAGCATACGCGCTGTCGAGATCGCGCCGCGTCTGGATGAGTTGCTCCGAAATGTAGGTTCGGCTGAACCGGGCGTGCTCGACGGCGGTGCGCCGGTTGATCCGGTCGAGTTCGACGACATAGCGATTGGCGACGTCGGCCGAGAGCTGACGAATCTGCTCCTTTTCGGCCCTGTCGGCCAAGAACCCGGTTTGGAGCGTGACCGTGAGCGTGATCAGGCCGTCGTCGGCGGAGGTGATGTCGGTTGCTTGGGACAGCGGGATGACCGCCTCGGCCGGGTGATCGACGGCAAAGATGCGGGTCAGATCAAACCGACTGATCAGCGTGTCGGCGACCGTTCGGCTCGACAGAATATCGACGAACACCTCGGCGTTGCCGCCCATGTGGCCGAGCGAGCGGAGGCCGCCGGAGAGGCTGCCGCCGCCGGAACCGACCAGCGCACCCAGTCCGCCGCCCTCCTGCTCCGGCGGCAGCACGGTCGCCACGGCCCGGTATCCGGTCGGCAGGATGAACGTCAGCGCCAGCACCGTTAGCATGCTGCCGCCGACGATCAGCCCAATCATCCGCCATCTGCGGAGAAAGATCTCGGCCAGCTCGAACAGGCTGATCGACTCGACCGGATGGACGGCGAGCGTCCCGTTCTGCTCGTGACCGGCCGCACCGTTGCTCGGCGGACCGGTCGTCTGGGGCGAAGTGGGGGCGTGGTCCATCACTTCTTCGTCAGGCTGTTGATGAGAAAATAAGCCGTCGCGAGCTGGCTGATGACGAGCGTTGAGGTCTGGAGCACCTGTCCCCACGCGATATGCCGCTTCTCCGGCACCCAGATTCGGTCGCCCGGTTCGAGCTGTTCGACCCGGTTGGCCTTGATCCACTCGCCCGTCTGCGCCCGGATCACCCGCACGTCGCCGGTGCGGGCACGCCAGCCGTAGCCGCCGGTTTCGCGGATGTAATCGGCCACCCGCCAGTCGGGCCGGTAGGGCAGATTACCCTCGGCGACGACTTGGCCCGACACGATGATGTAGTTCTTCTGCCGGGGAATGCGGATCACGTCGCCGTCTTTCAACAGGAGATTCTGGTCGCGGTCGCCTGCCATCAGCCGCCTGAAATCGACGACCATCTGCCCGTTGCGCTCCCGGCTTTTCATCTTGAGATATTCGTACTCGTCGTTCGTCATGTCCGCCCTCGGCGTGGCACGCAGCCGCTCGAAGGTCGGGTCGGGCCGCTGCGTCCCGACCGTTCGGGTCAGCGTCGCCTCGCCGAGTTCCGCTTCGGGCGTGAACCCTTCGGCCTCTCGCAGCACGTCGCTCAACCGCGTTTGGCCCGGCTCGATGGGAAACGTTCCGGTGCGCCGCGTCTCGCCTTCAATGATGACGGCAAGGGCGCGGCGGAAGTTGGTTCGCCGGGGAACGTAGAGTTGATCGCCGGGCTCGAGCGGCAGCGACAGCAGAAGCTCGTCGCGCAGATCGAGCGTCCGGCTGCTCGACGTGACACCGTCGGGCGCGAACCGAACCAGCGTGACCGAATCGCGCAACGCTTCGTCGCGGAAGCCCCGAACCAGCCGCATCAGCGTCGCGAGCGAGTCGCCGGAGACGAACTCATACGTGCCGGGAAACGCCACCTCGCCGAGCATCGCGACGATCCGCCGAACGCTCGGGACGTAGAGCACGGCCCCGGCCGGGACCGGCGGGTTGGTCGAGAGATCGCCCAATGCGTAATAGCGGAGCAGATCGAGCGAGCGCCTTGTGCCGTCGGGTAGCCGCAGTTCGACCTGTCGCAGCGAGGCGCGAGGCGTCAATCCGCCGGCTCGACCGAGCGCCTCAGCAGCCCGATCCACGGCCGAGATGACCACCGTTCCGGCCTGGTTGACCTCGCCGGCGACGGTGATCTTGTAGGTCCGCAGGCTGCTCAGACTCAGCGTGACGCGAACCTCGCGGTAGGTCCGCCGGATCAGCCGGTCGAGCACGTCTCGCGCCTCACCGAGCGAAAGCCCATCGATCTGCGCCTCGCCGACGTTGGGGATGATGACCTTTCCTTCCGGCATGACGACGAGCGGGTACGACGCATAGGTCTGACCCCAGACGCCGAGCAGCAGCCCGTCGCCCGGCCCAACCCGGTAATCGCCCGACACCGACTGGATCAGCAGCGGGCCGCTTAACGCCGCGTTGGTTCCGACCGATTGGGCGGCCCCGGCAGGCGAGGCAAGTCCGGCCTCGGTCGTCATGACCGGGGTCAGAGACGGCGCGGGTGCGCTTGGCGCGGCACCGGGCAGCGATTGGGCAGCGGCGACGCCCGCCGTCAGCAGCAGCGTCAGGATGGAACGGATCGGTCCAGCGGATCGGGAAAAAAAGCTCATGCGGAGCGGACGGAATGGCGGGGAGTCCGGGCGGCGCGGCGGTACACGTCGAGCGTCGCAAGCGCAGCGGCCTGCCAGGTGAACCCGGCGGCGCGGTCGAGTCCGGCTGCCTGAAACTGGCGATGAAGCGCGGTGTCTCGCAGCATCCGGCCGAGCGCGTCGGCCCATCGGTCGGCGTCGAGCGTCGGGACGAGCAGCCCGGCGTCGCCGAGCACCTCGGGCAGCGAAGACGCGTCGGCGGCTACAACCGGTGTGCCGCAAGCCATCGCCTCGAGCAGCGGCAAGCCGAACCCTTCGTAGAGCGACGGGTAGGCCGAAACGGTTGCCGTCGAGTAGAGAATCGGTAAATCGGACTGCTCGACGAACCCGGTCAGAACGATTCGGTCGGCAGCCGGCGAGCGGCGAATCGTGTCGAGGATCGGCTCGGTCAGCCAGCCGCGACCGCCGGCCAAGACGAGCCTCACACCGGCCAGATCAGGCTCGGCGATCAGTTTCTCGAAGGCGGCGACGAGGGTTTGGTGGTTCTTGCGCGGCTCGATGGTGCTGACGTAGAGGATCAATCGCCCCTCGGCTGGCAGTCCGTAGCGCTCGCGGACCCGAGCCTGTTCGGCCGGATCGGTCACCGGCCGGAACTCGGGATCGACGCCCTCGGCGATGACGTGGACTCGGGCCGGGTCGATCTGCGGCCAATACTCCAGCAGCCCGCGCTTCGTGCTCTCGCTGACGGCGATCAGTTCGGTCGCGTCGAGCGTGTTTCGGGCGAACAACCATTGCAGATACGCCCGGCGCGGCTGCGGGATCGTGCTGGCGAACAGAAACGGGACCATGTCGTGGACCGTGACGACGCTCGGCGCGGACAGCCGGACCGGCAGCGTCAGGTACGGTCCGTGGACGACATCGGCACCCTTGATCCGCCGATTCAGTCGGGTTTGCTCCCAAATGATCCGGTGAAAACGCGAGCGGAACGGTTCGCGGTCGAGGTGCAGATGTGGGTGCTCGGGCAACTCGGCCGGATCGAACGTCCCATCCGTCACGATGTGATAGGTGTCCATTCGATCCATCTCGAGCAGCGCCCGAATCAGTTCGACGGTGTAGCGGGCCGTCCCGGTTTTCCGGTGGCCGAGCATGGCGGCGTTGATGGCGATGCGCACGGAGGGAAGAGAGCGATGAATGATGAACGAGGAGCGAGGAGCGAGGAGCGATGGAAAGGCAGCGCGGTGCTGATTCGGATCGCTGTGGCCCATCTCCGTTCGTGGTGAGCCTGTCGAATCCACAAC